>JAEYWQ010000333.1 GCA_023428885.1 Bacillota bacterium | reverse complement strand
ATTGGAGCAACAAGATCAGGAACAAGATTTACGTTCCTGATAGATGAACGCGGAATGAGCTAATGCAAGCTTGCTTGCAATTAGTGATTGGAGCAACAAGATCAGGAACAAGATTTACGTTCCTGATAGATGAACGCGGAATGAGCTAATACAAGCTTGCTTGCGATTAGCGATTGGAGCAACAAGATCAGGAACACGGAGGCTGAGACGATTATGACAAAATTTCTTATAAAGTTATGTGTAAAAACACCGGATAACATACAGAGTTCAAAAGTTCGAGCGGCATATGGTATTATGACTAGTGTTGTCGGGATTGTTCTTAATCTTCTTCTGTTTTCTGTTAAATTTATTATAGGTATTCTGATTAATAGTATTTCAGTTACGGCAGATGCATTCAACAATCTATCTGATGCAGCATCTTCTTTGATCAGCTTGATTGGTGTCAAACTTGCCAATCGACCTGCGGATAAAGAGCATCCATTTGGACATGGAAGATATGAGTATATTGCTGCTTTGGCAGTAGCTTTTTTAGTGTTGCAAGTGGGATTTAGCTGTTTTCAGAGTTCTTTTCGTAAAATCATTCAGCCAGAAGAAACCACCATTGGCATTGCAACTATAATTATATTATGTCTTTCCATTGCATTAAAAGCCTGGTTATCTTTCTTTAATCGTAAGATTGGTAATCGAATTAACTCTTCGGTTATGAAGGCAACTGCAGCTGATGCCTTAGGTGATGTAATGATAACTTCAGCTACTGTAGTTTCCCTAATCATCGGTTATTTTACGGGCTTAAAGATAGATGGATATGTGGGCTTGGCAGTGTCGATATTTGTCTTAATTGCTGGCTTTAACATTGCAAAGGATACTTTAGAGCCTCTACTTGGGCAGGCGGTAAGTAAAGAGACCTATGAGAGTATAACGCAAAGAATCATGTCTTATCCACACATCATCGGAACACATGACTTAATTGTGCATAGCTATGGCCCGTCACATACCATGGCTACGGTTCATTGTGAGGTACCGAATAATATTAGTATGGAAGAAGCACATGAAGTCATTGATCGAATAGAACGAGATGTAGCTCGGGATCTTAATATCTTTCTTGTGATTCATATGGATCCTATTGAGCTTAATGATGAAGTGGTGAATAGTACCCGTTCAACTGTAATAATGATTGTGCATTCTATCGAAGAACAAGCTACCATACATGATTTTAGAATGGTTAGTGGAGAGAGTCAGATTAATCTTATCTTTGACTTAGTGGTTCCCCATGAATATACTGATAAAAAGGAGAAGGAACTCTTATGTAAGGTCATCGACAAGGTACAAGCCATAGATTCTAGATTTCAATGTTTGATCACTTTGGAAAACAGCTATATTAATTTGGAAGAAGAGTAAGAGTAAGTGAAAGAGTAAATGAAAAAGTAATTGTAAGAGTAAAAGTAAGTGTTTTCTTTCTTTTGAAGTTGTGTATAGGGTCTGAATGAAAGCAGGCAGTACTCTTATTCAATGGTAAATTTTTGTAATTAAAAAGTTGAAAAAAGTACTTGAAAAATGAGTATTCCTGTTGTATAATATCATTCGTGGCTGACAAATGAAACCACGAATGATAACTAAATAATGGGCTATCGCCAAACGGTAAGGCACTGGATTCTGATTCCAGCATCTCAAGGTTCGAATCCTTGTAGCCCAGTTAAAAAAAGAATGAGTTTCCACTGGAACTCATTCTTTTTTGTTATGAACTGGACTTGCCCAAGCTTTAATTTTGATATGAATTGGGTTTGCCCAGCTTCATTATTGTTATGTAATAGATATAAAATCTTAAGAAAAGAAATATGGAAAAAATATGAAATTAGGTCTATAATATTGGGGTAGGTAAGTATTATTGATAGCAATATGAGTAAGGAGGCAAATCGTGTTTGTAGGTAAACAGAGGATTATTAAGTTCTTGTCATTTTTCTTTGTACTTGCGCTTGTGATTGAATTTACCAATGTACCAGTTCAAGCAGCTTCACGACTATCAAAGTCATTGAAGGAAGCTTATATGGACACACTAGATTACAGAAGTGAACTGGAAGATATCTCTGAGTTGTGTACGGACAATGTAGACTGTGAGGAGGTATTTGAAGAATACTATATAGCGTTGGAGGCTTATGATGACTATGGGGATAACGCCATGTATCAAAGTGTATATTCTGAACCAACGAAGTCTAAACAAAAATACTCTTACAAAACGGGAACACCAGTTGATTTCCTAGAATATAACGTTGTAGGTTTCATAAATGATGATGGAGTGCGTGATGCTGAAGTCTACAAGTGTAAAGGTACTTTATGGTTTAAGAAGATCTCTGGAGAATATGTGATAACAAAGGCAAATAGATCAATACAATTACTGAACAATTATTCAAAATCAATCCGTGACAAACGTACCGTGAAACAGTTGACGGAAATGATTGATGAGTTCATAAATACTGAATATGATTATATTCAATATGATAAAGTTGGAGTAGAGATTAAAGAATGTCCATCGACAAGCAATAAGAATACAGTTACAGTTTCAGGCAAAGTAACCCATGATGGTATAAGATATGCATCATTAACCATCAATGGAGAAAAAATTAAGGTTGATTCTAAAAAAGGCACATGGAGTAAAAATGTTACGTTAAAAGAAGGGACTAACACCTTCGTATTTGTTGCCACAAATAGTAAAGGAAAGACTTATTCTATTACCAAGACAATCACATACCAAAGCGAAGCACCATCACTTACAATTAAAACCTGCCCTGATACTAGTAAAACAAATACGGTAACCATAACAGGCAGTGTATCGGATAAAAATGATAAGTACCCAAAGGTATATATCAATGGAGAATTGATAGGAATTGATTATTATGGAAATTGGTCAAAAACAGTTAGCTTAAAGGAAGGAAATAACACGTTCGAAATTAAGGCAATCAACTCAGCAGGTAAGGCTACAACTCTATATAAAACAATAACATTTAGTTTGGAAGGACCAACAATTACATTTACTACTTTCCCTAACACAAGCACCAATAGCAGTGTTACTGTTACTGGTCGTGTAAGCGATAACAATGATAAGAAGCCTATCTTATTTATTAATGATGAATGGGTTGGCCTGGACAGTAATAATAACTGGTCAAAGACATTAACATTAAAGGATGGGGTTAATGTATTTACGGTGAAAGCCTACAATAATCTTGGTAAGGTAAGTACAGTAACCAAAACGATTACCTTAAACGGGTCAGCACCGGTTATTACTCTTACAAACTTCTCAGAAACAAGTTCATTGAAAAAAGTGACGATTGCAGGTCGTGTTACAGATACCAATGATACGGCTCCTAAAGTTTATATTAACGATGAGCTGTTGAGTCTGAACTCGTCTAATATGTGGTCGAAAGAGCTTAGCTTAAAAGAAGGCAGTAATACATTTACGATTAAGGCAGTTAATAAATTAGGTAGGGTTACGACTCTTGTTAAAACAATTACATTTAATGTTGGGGCACCAGAAATCATTCTAAATGAATGTCCAGATTCTAGTAGCTATGCCAAAATGACAATATCGGGTCGCGTAAATGACATTAACGACGCTAGTCCAAAGGTTTATTTGAATGATGAGTTATTAAGCTTAGGTTCAAACAATACTTGGTCAAAAGAAGTTACCCTAAAAGAAGGCATCAATACTTATACCATAAAGGCTACGAATAGCTTAGGAAAAACTACCACCTTGACGAAAGTGATTAATTTAATAGTGGAGGCGCCAAACGTTTATTTATCCTCTTTCCCTGAGGTTAGTACTACACAGACAGTAACTATCAATGGTTCAGTAAGTGATAAGAATGATAGTCAACCAAAAGTATATATTAATGGAGAGCAGATTACTCTTAACTGGAATAATACTTGGTCTAAAACCTTAACCTTAGTGGAAGGTGTTAATAAGGTTGAGATCAAAGCTGTCAATAGTTATGGGAAAACTTACAGCATCACAAAGGGTATCACCTTTGGTATCACTCCACCAACGCTTGATGTACTGGTATGTCCTGAAACTGTGAATACAGAAAAAGTTGTGATCTCAGGTAAGGTATCGGATGTATTAGATAAAAATCCATCTGTATATATTAATGGTGAAACTGTTAAAGTAGAAAATGGAGTGTGGGCGAAAGAACTAACTCTTCTTGCAGGTGCGAATACGATCGTAATTAAGGCCACTAATACAGGAGGCAAGGATACTACAATCACTAAGACAGTGACCTATACGCCTGTTAAATAGCTACTGCGCAGGTCCAGATTATTCTAAAATATGATAATAGATATTCAGAGGAGCACATATAGATTATGAGGCTTGCATTCCATAACAGAATGCAAGCCTCATAAAAAAACAAGGAGGAAAAATATGAAGATAACAGCTTTAATTGAGAATAAGGCGAATGAGCAACTTGCCTGTGAGCATGGGTTAGCAGTACATATTGAATTTGAAGGAAACAACTATTTGTTAGATACAGGAGCAAGTGATCAATTTGTTGAGAATGCAAAATATCTTAATATTGACTTAAGTCTTGTAAAAACAGCTTTTCTATCTCACAGTCATTATGATCATTCGAGTGGATATCACGGCTTCTTTCAAGAGAATACGCAAGCAAAGGTATACTTACAAGAGGAAGCAAAGGAAAGATGCTATTTTAGTATATTGTGGTATAAGCGTTATATTGGGATACCAGAGGATATATTAAGTAGGTATAGCAACCGTTTTGCATATGTTAATAAGAATATAGAGACTGCACCTGGGGTATGGTTAATTCGTCATAAGACGAAAGGTTTAGTAAAGCTTGCTAAGAAAGCCCACTTTTATCGGGAAGGCAAGAATGGCTTGCAGGCAGATAATCTATTACATGAACAAAGCTTGGTATTTGTGAAAGACAATGGCCTTGTAATCTTAAATAGTTGTTGTCATGCAGGGGTTGATCATGTGGTAGAAGAGGTGTTAGAAGTATTTCCTGAGCATAGGGTTTTAGCTATGATTGGAGGCTTTCACCTAATGGGGCTTAGAGGAGCCAAGTCAAAGTCAATGTCTAAGGCTAAGATTGAAGCCTTGGGACAAAGATTAGTTGATCTTGGGGTAGAAAAAATATATACGGGGCACTGTACTGGAGATCCAGCATTTGAGATTTTAAAGCATAAGTTTCCAAAGCAAGTACATTACTTCCGTGGTGGTGATATTATTGAACTATAAATATAGAAAACTAATACATAATATCAATATATAAGATCAATACTTAAGATTAGTACATAAAATCAGTACATAAAATCAGTACATAAAATAAATACATAAAATTAATACATAAAATTAATACATCAAAACAATAAATATCAGAACAATATATAAAATCATTACATAAGATCAACACATAAGACTAATACATAAAATAAATAATATCAATATTGATTGGACTTTTATTCTTGAATAGAACTACGTATTGTATTACAAATCAAATGATAGTCATGTTCTAAGGTGTTCATTAGCTCTTTTGTTCCCTCAATCTGATTCAAACGTAATAGTTCTACAAGAGGTTGTGTTGTGGTATAGAGAAGATTAAGGCCTAAATTACCAACGACTCCTTTCAGGGTATGAGCATATTGAAAAGCAGAGCTTATATTGTTTTGTCTAAGGCTCTCTTTTAGGCCAGAAAAGTTTTTATCATCAAGGAATTTAAGTAAAAATTTCTGATAAAGGGCATCGTTTCCTACGAAACGCTCTAGAGCACCTTCATAATCAGTATTTAGATTAATTAGGGCTTGTTTAAAGTTGCTTTCCATTGCTAGTTTCCTCTCTTATAGAATGTGATATATTTATGTACAACAAGTAATACAATGTTAAGCATACGATAAGGCCCTTTTAATGTCAATAAAAAAGGTAACATAAAGTTGTACCGACCCCAAGAGTTAGACTTAAAAATCTAACTCTTGGAAGTCGGTACAACTTTTTTATTCCTTTGTTAAAATGACAGGAAATTCTTACGAATTTCCTGTCATTTGATTGGCATTAGGTGCCAGTATACTTAGAATGATTTATTCAGCCATCTTAGCTAACTTAGCATATTTTGCAGCAGCATCTTTTTCAGCCTTAGCAAATAATTCAGCAGCTCTTTCTGGGTTAGTTCTAGCAAGTCTGTTGTAACGAACTTCGCTCATGATGAACTCTTGGTAGCTTGCTTTTGGAGCTCTAGAATCTAAGATGAATGGATTCTTTCCTTCTTCTGCTAACAATGGATTGTAGCGGAATAAGTGCCAGTAGCCAGCTTCAACAGCACGTTTCTCTTCGGTCTGAGCTGAACCCATACCAGCTTTGATACCGTGGTTGATACATGGAGCATAAGCGATTACGATGGATGGACCTGGGTAAGCTTCTGCTTCTGTTATAGCCTTAATACACTGATTGTAATCAGCGCCCTGAGCGATCTGAGCAACATATACATAGCCATAGCTCATAGCGATTGCAGCAAGATCCTTCTTCTTAGTATCCTTACCAGCAGCAGCGAACTGAGCGATAGAACCAGTTGGTGTAGCCTTGGAAGCCTGACCACCAGTGTTGGAGTAAACTTCTGTATCGAATACCATAATGTTAATATAATGGACAGGAGCAAGAACGTGATCTACACCACCGAAACCGATATCATAAGCCCAACCGTCACCACCGAAGATCCACTGGGACTTCTTAGCTAAGAAGCTCTTGTTTGCTAAGATGTAAGCGCGGTCTGCGTTGTCACATTTGCAAGCTTCTAATGCAGCAAGTAATTTCTTAGTTGCAGGAGCATTCAATGTGGAAGAATCCTTAGTTTCTAAGAAATTCTGACAAGCATCTTTTACGTCTGGGTTCTCAGCAACGCCAGTTAAGTTCTCAACAGCATCGATAAGACGCTTTCTAAGTGCTCTCTGAGCTAATTGCATACCAAAACCGTATTCTGCATTATCTTCAAATAAGGAGTTAGCCCAAGCTGGACCTTTGCCTTCTTTATTAACAGTATAAGGTGTAGATGGTGAAGAACCACCCCAGATGGAAGTACATCCAGTAGCATTTGCGATGTACATTCTATCACCGAATAACTGAGTGATTAACTTAGCGTAAGGTGTTTCACCACAACCAGCACATGCTCCGGAGAACTCAAGTAATGGCTGTTTGAACTGTGATCCCTTAACAGTTGTTTCTTTGAATTTCTCAATCATGTCAGCTGGCTCTTCTAATGTCATAGCATAATCGAAATACTTCTGAGTATCTACTTGGCTATCTAATGAACCGAAGGAAAGTGCCTTCTGACCCTTAACTTCTGGACAAGTATTGATACAGCTTCCACAACCTGTACAGTCAAGTACAGAAATAGTGATAGCAAATTTCTTATCAGCGCCCTTCATAGCAACCATCTTATAGCCTTCTGGAGCTTTTGCAGCCTGTTCTTCATCCATAACGAATGGACGGATAACAGCGTGAGGACATACATAAGAACAAAGGTTACACTGTAAACAGATCTCTGGATTCCATACAGGAACATCAACTGCGATACCACGTTTTTCGTAAGCAGAAGTTCCTAGTGGTACAGTACCGTCTGCATCATTTGCGAAAGCAGAAACAGGAAGATCATTACCATTCTGGGAGTTAACTGCATTTAAGATTGTATTAACATACTTAAGTGTTTCTGGTTTACCATTAGTTGCAGTAATTGCTAAGCTCTCATCTTCAGCATTAGCCCATTCTGCTGGAACTTTGATTTCAACAACACCTTCAACACCACGATCGATTGCTACGTGATTCATCTTAACGATGTCATCACCCTTCTTGGAATAAGTAGAAGTTGCAGCATCTTTCATGTATTTCACAGCATCTTCAATTGGAATAATGTTAGCTAATTTAAAGAAAGCAGCTTGAAGAATTGTATTGATACGACCACCAAGACCTACTTCTTTACCAATTTGAATACCATCGATGGTATAGAACTTTATATCGTTCTTAGCCATATATCTCTTTACCTGACCTGGTAAATGCTTTTCGATTTCTTCCATGCTCCAGGAACAGTTAAGTAAGAAAGTACCACCCTTCTTTAAATCCTGAACCATGTTATACTTTCTTACATAAGAAGGAGTATGACATGCTACGAAATCAGCTTTGTTGATTAAGTAAGTGGACTTGATTGGGCTATTACCAAAACGTAAGTGGGAGATTGTAACACCACCAGATTTCTTTGAGTCATAATCGAAGTAAGCCTGAGCATACTTATCAGTATGATCACCAATGATCTTAATAGAGTTCTTATTCGCACCAACGGTACCGTCAGCACCAAGTCCCCAGAACTTACATGCAGTTGTTCCCTTGTTTGCAGTATCAGGGTTTTCTGTAATTTCAAGAGAAAGGTTAGTTACGTCATCCTTAATACCAATTGTAAACTTCTTCTTAGCAGTATTGTTGTATACAGCAATAATCTGAGCAGGAGTTGTATCCTTGGAACCTAAGCCATAACGACCTGTAAATACAGGAAGGTTAGTGAACTGAGTATCTTTTAAGGCTGCAACAACATCTAAGTACAATGGCTCACCAAGAGCTCCTGGCTCTTTTGTTCTATCAAGAACAGTAAGCTGTTTTACAGAAGCAGGAATTGCTTCAATTAAGTGTTTTGCGGAGAATGGTCTGTAAAGACGAACTTTGATCAAACCAACTTTACCACCATTAGCATTTACATAATCAATGGTTTCTTCAATGGTATCACATACAGAACCCATAGCGATGATTACGTGTTCAGCATCAGCTGCACCATAGTAGTTAAATAATTTATAATTAGTACCAATCTTAGCATTTACCTTATCCATGCTCTTTTGTGTAAGTTCAGGAACAGCATCATAGTATGGGTTACATGCTTCTCTAGCTTGGAAGAATACGTCTGGATTTTGTGCAGTACCACGTTGAACTGGGTGTTCTGGGTTTAATGCACGATTACGGAAAGCTTCTACAGCTTCCATGTTAGTCATTTCTTTTAAATCTTCATAATCCCATGCTTCAATTTTCTGAATCTCATGTGAAGTTCTGAAACCATCAAAGAAATGCATAAATGGAACACGTCCTTCAATTGCAGTCAAGTGAGCTACAGCACCTAAGTCCATAGTTTCTTGAACATTACCGGAACAAAGCATTGCAAAACCTGTTTGACGGCAAGCATAGATATCGGAGTGATCACCAAAGATTGAAAGTGCATGGCTTGCTACTGCACGAGCTGTTACGTTAATAACACCAGGTAATAACTCACCAGCGATCTTATACATATTAGGAATCATTAATAGTAAACCTTGGGAAGCAGTGTAAGTAGCTGTTAAAGCACCTGCTTGAAGGGAACCGTGAACGGCACCAGCTGCACCAGCTTCTGATTGCATCTCAGATAATAAAACCTCATGTCCGAAGATGTTTTTTCTTCCCTGAGTTGCCCACATATCTGTGAAGTCAGCCATTGGAGAAGAAGGGGTAATAGGATAGATAGCCGCTACGTCTGTAAAGGCATATGATACGTGTGCTGCCGCGGTGTTACCATCCATGGTTTTCATTTTTCTAGCCATTTCTTTAAATCCTCCTTAATGGTTGTAATTATAGTCGAATTATATATTTTTTTGAACTATAACCACCATGTATTATGTATTTTAAATAAAAATACTCATCAATAAGATTATCACTAAAACACGCATTAGTAAAGAGTTTCTTTAAATAATTTGGTATAAAAACATACTTTTGCTAGCTTTAATAATATATTCATATAAAGGAGGATTCAAACTTAATTGGGATTTTTTGTAGAATGTTATCCTATGATCTTTCTTGATCAGATGATAAATCTGATACACATTTATCTTATATATAAGGAAATAATGAAAAAGCGAGATAGGACATGATGTCTGAAAAGAGGAAATTAGCGCAAATATTGGTTGTAAAAATTACGAATAGTATTATTAAAGTTATATATACTAGAGTGAAAGAAAAAGACAAACACCGTGCAGTATTTGATAACTGTTAGTAAGTGGAAAACACGCTATTTCTTGATTATGAAAAGAAATATAAAGGGCATAACATACAAGCTTTGGGACATATAAATGTATCAATGGTTACAATCAAGCCTATGCTTTTTTGTTACCATGGAATAAAAAATATATCAATGTCCACTTGTTGACAAGTTCTAGGGAATACGATATAATACTTTGAATATTGGTATTATATCGTTTTTATGCTTATGAGTGTCGACTGCAATGATATATCTCGAAAGAGATAGCTGCATCTTAAATCAGCAGTACGGTGTAGAAGTACGCAGTAAGTACTTGATTCACTAGAGAATAATGTAGTATGGAGGAAGGGTATTTCAATGGCAGAAAAGAAAAATATTTTGACCTATGCGGGATTGAAGCAGTTAGAGGATGAACTTCACGATTTGAAGGTCAACAAACGTAGAGAAGTTGCTCAGAAGATTAAGGAAGCTAGAGAGCAAGGTGACTTATCTGAAAACGCTGAGTACGATGCTGCAAAGGATGAACAACGAGACATCGAAGCTAGAATCGAGGAGATTGACAAGATCCTTAAGAACGCTGAAGTTGTTGTTGAAGATGAAGTAGAAGTAGACGTTATTAACATCGGCTGTAAAGTAAGGATTTTAGATATGGAATATGAAGACGAATTAGAGTACAAGATTGTTGGCTCCACGGAAGCTAACAGCTTGAAGGGTAAAATTTCTAATGAATCTCCAGTTGGCAGCAAATTAATGGGCAAACGCCTTGGAGATGTGATCGAAGTAGAAATTAACGGTAATACTTTTAAATATAAAGTACTTGAGATTCAAAGATCAAACTAAGAGGTGACATCTCGTTATTTTTTTGGCCTTGGAGCCAAAGGAAAATGATAGCATTCGTCACTAGGGATTACGGATTACGGATGGCGACCATTTGATCTGCTAAGCATTTCATTGGTCGCTTTCTATGTATAGAAAGGAAGGACTTAACGTGGCAGAAGAGAAGAACGTACAAAACGAGCAAATAAAGCCGGAAGTAAATGTAAACGAACTGATTAAGATTAAGATGCAAAAGCTTGCTGATTTACAAGAAGCAGGAAAAGATCCTTTTCAGATTATGAAGTATGATGTAACTAATCATACCACTGATATCAAGGACAATTTCGAAGAATTTGAAGGAAAGGTTGTTTCCATTGCAGGTCGTATTATGACAAAACGTGTTATGGGTAAAGCATCCTTCATCAATCTTCAGGATAAGCTTGGTAACGTACAATCCTATATCCAAAGAGATGTCATTGGTGAAGAAGAGTATGCTGCGTTTAAGAAATTCGACCTAGGTGATATCGTTGGTATCAAGGGTGAAGTATTTAAAACACATGCAGGTGAGATCTCCGTTCGTGCAAATGAGATTATCTTACTTTCCAAGTGTCTTCAGGTTCTACCTGAAAAGTATCATGGATTAACTGATACTGACACAAGATATCGTCAAAGATATGTTGACTTAATCATGAACCCAGAAGTAAAAGATACTTTTATCAAGCGTTCAATGATTATTCGTGAAATCCGTAATTATTTGGATGGCCAGGATTTCATCGAAGTAGAAACCCCAGTATTAACTAAGAATGCCGGAGGTGCAGCAGCACGTCCATTTATGACTCACCATAATACCTTAGACGAAGACTTACATCTTAGAATTTCCCTTGAATTATACTTAAAACGTCTAATCGTAGGTGGTTTAGAAAGAGTATATGAGATTGGTCGTGTATTTAGAAATGAAGGCCTTTCTGTAAGACATAATCCTGAATTTACCCTATTAGAGTTATACCAGGCTTATACTGATTACAATGGTATGATGGACTTAACAGAGAACTTATTCCGTACCGTAGCTCAGAAGGTTCTTGGCACCACTAAGATCTCCTATGATGGCGTTGAGATTGATTTAGGTCAGCCATTTGAGCGTATTACTATGATAGATGCGGTTAAGAAATATGCGAATGTTGATTTTGATCAAATCAAGACCTTAGAAGAGGCAAGAGCGATCGCTAAAGAACATCACGTGTCCTTTGAAAATCGTCATACTAAGGGTGATATCCTTAACTTATTCTTTGAAGATTTCGTAGAAGAGAACTTAGTTCAGCCAACCTTTGTATTAGATCACCCAGTGGAGATTTCCCCACTTACTAAGAAAAAGCCAAGTAATCCAGACTATGTAGAGCGTTTCGAGTTATTCGTAACTAGAAGAGAAATGGCAAATGCATACTCTGAGTTAAACGATCCTATCGACCAAAGAGAACGTTTCGAAGCACAGGAAGCATTAAAGGCTGCTGGTGATGAAGAAGCGAATTCTATGGATGAGGATTTCTTGAATGCCTTAAGATATGGTATGCCACCTACAGGCGGTATTGGTATTGGTATTGATCGATTGGTTATGTTGTTGACGGATTCAGCGGCGATTAGGGATGTGTTGTTGTTCCCTACGATGAAGAGCTTGGAGAAATAAATCCAGGAAAATCAATGATTCTGAGGTTTCTGATATGAAGTTGACCAAGTTTTGACCAAGAAAAGGCATAGTCATTTACACGAGTCAACGCTTAGATAAAGAATGGTTTGGAGTTCAATTTAATAGAAAAGCACTATTTGAGGACATTTTCTAAAGAAATTTAGAGGATGTCCTTTTTGCGTTATGGAAAATTGGTCAAAGAAAATATTAAATGGTCAGATCGTAATGACTTATAGCTTAAGGAGAATTGTATGGATAATAAGATAGAAAAAAAGAATCCATTGATGATTGAGAAGAAAAAGTTAAACATTGATAAGTTTGTTAGGTATTCTGAGGGAGCACAAATGTATCACATGAGTGTATCAAAATTTATGAAGCTCGCAAAAGATGCAAAAGCTTGTTATAAACTGAATCAGATGGTTTTAGTAAGTTTAGAGGTATTAGATCAGTATATTGAAACGTTCAGAATCGTAGATGATAAATTCTATAAGTAAGAGGTGATTATTTGGTAAAGAAATTAAAACCATCTGTTAGAAGTTACATGCATGATGACAATATTCATAAAAGATACTTGCGTTCAGCGGAGGCTAGTAAGATTTTTGACATAGAAGAGTGTGAAATTATCAAATTTGCTTCAGCTGCTAGCGCAATCTATCAATTGCCAAGGACACTTCTCATTCATCATCAGAAGTTGGAGGATTACATGAAGCACCTATATAAAATACCCGGTACTAATAGATTAGTTCAAAAGAAATATGTTCGAATAGGAGAGGGGTCTATTATTTACAGTATTGGTCATCATCGCTTTATTGAAATGGCAAGAGCTGCCGGAGCAGTATACAAAATTAACGAAGGTACTGGAGGAACTGTACTAATTAACTTAGAGATATTTGATGATTTTATGGAGCAGTTTAGAGAAAATCCGGTTCCGATGAAAAATCCATTATGGAATGAAAGTGGAACGTAGAAAGGAGGCATAAATGGCATATTCGTACAAAAGTTATTCACAGACAAAGGAAGTTATGAAGAAATATGTGAATGCAACAGAAGGCTCCATTATTTACAGCTTAGGAAAAACTCGATTCATGACTTTGGCAAAAGAGGCAGGAGCTATATATAAAGTTGGAGCATCAGCATTAGTGAATACAGTTGTATTTGAGCAGTATCTAGAACAATTTCTTGAACCAGATAAACCACTACCAAAGCATACATGGAGAAAGAAGAAGGAGAGTTGATAAAATGGTCTTTAATTATTATTACGGTTCGGAAGCGGATCAATTTAATTTCATACGAATTCCGAAGCGGTTAATTACAGATCCATTATTTGCCGACTTGTCATTATCAGCAAAACTATTGTACGGAATTCTTTTAGATAGAATGAGTCTTTCGATGAAGAATAAGTGGTTAGATGAAATAAACCGTGTATTTATCATTTATCAGATATCAGAGATTATGGAGAATCTAAATGTGGCTGAAAAAACAGCAATTAAGACTTTGAAGGAACTTGAGGTGGTAGGTTTGGTTGAAAAGAGAAGACGTGGATTAGGATTACCAAGTCTTCTCTATGTTAAGAACTTTATTGTAGATGAAAATCAGCAAGAGAGAGAACTTAATGTGGATGATGATAATGCCAAAAATGAGGACAATTCAGTGGCTAGTAAATTGTACAGTTCAAGAGCTGTAGATATTAACAGTTCTAGAACTGTAGAAAGTACAGGTTTAAGAACTGTAGAAAGTGGAGGTTCAAGAACTGTAGAAAGTGAAGGTTTAAGACCTGTAGAAAGTGCAGGTTCAAGAGCTGTAGATAATGTAGGTTCTATAACAGTAAATATGAATGCTCAAGAACAGCAGAAAAAGATGGCACTTATTAGTAATACTGATTTAAATAATAATGATTATAATCATATCAAATCGAATCAAATTATAATTGGTGGTGAGATAGGAAATGATGAGATAAGCACAGTGAGGGCTTATGAAGAACTGATTAGTGAAAATATTGATTATAATATTTTGCTTGAGCGTTACCCATATGAACGAGAACTTATAAAGGGAATGTATAGCCTTATTGTTGAGGTTGTGCTGAATAAAAGTAACACAATAGTTATATCAAGTTCTGAATTTTCTACAGAACTTGTAAGGAATCGATTCTTGAAGTTGAATGCTTCTCATATTGAGTATGTAATTCATGCTCTTCAAGGTAATATTACAAAAGTAAATAATATTAAGAAATACCTGTTGGCTTCTTTGTTCAATGCACCATCTACAATATCGGGATATTACCAGGCAGAAGTGAATTATGACATGCCCCAATTTGCGAGAAAATGAGAAACACCAAAAGCTGGTGTAAAAAAGAAAAAATACACCAGCCTAGTTTCTATCTAAAAAACTGATGTGAGGTTAATATATACATATTCCAAGCGAGAGCGAGGATGTACAATTGAATATCAGTTACAGATTTGCAATTTAGCAACACAAAGAGAAATCTTTGAAGGAGTAAAATTTCAGGATATTCGCCTGGAGGGCTCAAGACCACTGTTATCACATTAGTAGTTCGATGGATTGAAAGATGAAGAACGAGAGGCAGGGCACAAGCCTGGTAAAAGGGTAGTCGAATATGGTGGAAGGATAATAACCCATGGAGGTCGAGAGGTTCGACCTTATCCTCGAAACGGCAAGAGAGGAGATAGTGTTACCGCAAGGTAAGGCGTCGTGAATGCGTAGGCAGCTCGTTTGTAATTCCCGGGAATGAGAACAATCCTTGTGTACGGGGCGAAGAGGGACTTGAAACAGTTGACGTACACCATACATAGCGAAAAGCTATGAATACGCAGGAGGATGCAGGATGATAGGAAGTGCGGTAACAGAAATACCAACATCCACATTCTATTCACTTGATAAGCCAGAACAAACTGTGAATCAAAGGTTATTAGAACTTCATAATGCATTTATCCGATGGAAGGAATGCAAAGGTGGAGGAAAAGAAAAATAACAAGTACAGATTAACGGAAGCGGAGAGAGAAGAAAAAAAGTTCAACAAGGATTTAAAGGATTGTATGAAATGTCGTTACTTCTGGGGCAATGATAGTAGATGTATCAATAGTAAATGCTTTAAGGAGATGAAAATTAAACCGAAACAGACGATAAACAGTGAATGTATTGATTGCACATACAATAAAGGAGATGGGTATTGCTTTCCGTGTATGAAAAAATTATTGGAAAGAAAGTGACAAGAGAAGAATGTGGGGAAGAGCAAAAAGTTTATTGAAAAGGAGACTTAATCAAATGGATAATGATTTTGAAATCATAGGTATTGATCATGGTTGGTCAATGGTCAAGACATCAAGCCAAGTTTTTGTTACTGGTGTTAAGGAGATAACCACTGAGCCGGGTATGTTTGATGACGTACTTGAACTTGATGGAAAGTATTACAAAATTGGGAGTGTGAGGCTTGAAGTGAGAGATATAAAGGTTGAGAATGACAACTTTTACATACTTACTTTAGCAGGTGTAGCTAGAGAGTTAAGAAAACGAGGGAAGAAAGAAGCAAGCGTATTCATTGCAGCTGGATTACCGCTTACAAGGTTCGGTGTTGAGAAATCTGGATTCTTGGAATATCTCACGAAGCGTAAGGAAGTAAATTTTTATTATGAAAAAGAGTTGTATCAAATCAAGATTGTAAATGCGGCAGTTTTTCCCCAGTGTTATGCAGCGATAGCAGATAGAATTCAGAACTTTGGAAATAAGGTTGTGATTATTGATATTGGTAGTTGGACAATTGATATTATGCCGGTTATTGATAGAAAACCTGATAATTCAAGATGTACTACAACACAGCAGGGATTGATTACCTGCATGAGATCGGTAAATGACCAGTGTGTAAGACAGCTTGGTGCGGGAGTTGATGAGAGTGAAATTCAGCATATTATAAGGCAAGGGACAAGTGATATTGATGAAGAGTATCTTGAGATAATAAAAAAGGAAATCAAAGATTACACAGATCGAGTATTCAATTCTCTTAGAGAATATGGTTATAACCTGAAAACAACTCAGCTGGTTTTTGTAGGTGGAGGTGCAGTAGTAATGAAAAACTTCAGTACGTTCAAGCAAAAGAATATCAATTATATTCTGGATGTAAAAGCAAATGCAAAAGGGTTTGAATATCTTGCAAATATCGGATTGAAGAGAAGATAGGGGTGAGATAAATGGCAACAGCCGAGAACGATAGTATCGTTCATTACAGTCTTAGATTAAATCTAAAAAATCCTAGACATTTGGAG
>JAEYWQ010000326.1 GCA_023428885.1 Bacillota bacterium | reverse complement strand
TTGTGGCTTTGATCCTGAGAGTCTGGATATGTTATTATTTCCTGAGCTTGAGCTATGCATCTTTGATAGTACATCACCTCATGAATATGAACCTAGTTGTGAAGGAGATAAAATTGTAGATATGTATGGAAAAACAATCCGTTTTGGAACTGATGAAGAAAATGAAGCAAAACTGGATCAGATTAAGAGGGATTATAAGACTTACGTTGAGGAGGGCATAAGCTATTTAAAAAAGGCGAAAACTTTAAAAGATAAGTTAGATGCCTACTATGATGATGCAACGAATCTTGATATCATCCATCAGATTACCAATGATTTGATTTTTAGAATTAATAAATATTATAAGTGAATTAAATTTAGGAATAAACGTTTTTTATATGTAGAAAGAGTGGTATAATTGTCATAGGATAGTTTTTCTATCACATGATGGTTATACCATTTTTATTCAGCAATCTTTTTTGGAGGTTATAGGTAATGGAGTACGTCTTGATTACAGGTGCTTCTTCAGGAATCGGTTATGAGTTAGCTAAAGTTTATGCTAAACATGGTGCTAATCTGGTCTTGGTGGCAACAAAGGAAGATAGACTGAATAAAGTAAAAGAGGAGATTATTCGTAACTATCCAGTGCAGGTTATGGTTATTGCAAAGGATTTGAGTAAGCTTGGTGCTGCTGAGGAATTATATGAAGAAATTGTTGCAAAGAAGGTAAGAATAACAGAGCTAATTAATAATGCTGGGATTGGATTTGTAAGAGAATTTGATCAGATTTCTTACAAAGAAGAAGAGGAAATGATGATTTTGAATATGGTTTCCTTACTGGCACTTACAAAATTGTTCTTAGCTGATATGAAAGGTGATAAATCAGGGAGAATCTTAAATGTAGCCTCTAATGGTGCCTTTCAGCCTGGACCATATGTTGCTTCTTATTATGCAACGAAAGCATTTGTCTTAAGTTTGACAGAGGCAATTCGTATGGAGAATGCAGGCACTAAGATTCATATTGCATGCTTGTGCCCGGGTGCCACCCGAACTAATTTTCCAAACAGAGCAGGACGTAAGCAGGCTGCGAATGCAATGTCTCCAGAAAAAGTTGCAAGGATAGCATATAGGCAGTTTCATAAACATAAAGCTGTGATTATACCAGGTGTTATGAATCGCTTGGCTCTGATCGTTCCGAGAAAGTTAAGAAGTAAGTTTATCTATAGATATCAGAAGAAGCTATTAAAATAGATGTAAGATTAGGTTAGAAAGAGGTAATGAAGTTATATGGCAGGTAAAACAAATTGTGAATGCTGTGCAAATTATATATATGATGAGGAGTACGATTGTTATTATTGTGATGTCTCTTTGGATGAAGATGAGATGAGTCGATTTATGAGCAATACACTGGAAAGTTGTTCGTATTTTCAACTTTATGATGAATATAAAATCGTAAGAAAACAGATTTAATTTGCTGAATATTGGTATTGACACCAAAGTTGACTTAAACTATACTAAATTTACATAATATTACAAGTTTGGTTATAGGAGAAGGAATGAAGAAAAGGGAACTTAATATTCGATATTCGTTTTCTATGTGGCATCGATATGGTGAGATTTGGATCGAGAATCTAGATGGGTTACAGGAATTCGAAGAAGTAGTGATTGATATATACTTAAGTCACCTAAAGATGATTCAAAGTAAGGATTCACCTTCAAGTATTGCAATTAATCTGAAAGGCACCCTGATTACGGATGATATTGCGAAAACTATTGTTTTAGGACTTCATGATGCAGGAGATCATATCAGTCAAGTTGCCTTTGTTGGAGTTTCACTTAAGATGCAGCCATTGATTACTCGCTACTTAAGAAAATATAAAGTTTTTTTTGCTTGTCGCTTCTTTCAACAGTTTCCTGCGGCAAAAAATTGGTTGATGTGAGGTACTTATGAAGATTGGCGAGTTATTTCAGAAGAAGAAAAGAGTATTTTCCCTTGAAGTATTTCCACCTAAGAAGGATGGATCCATAGAAAGTATAACAAGTATTCTTGGCGAGCTTAGCCAGTTACAGCCAGATTTTATTAGTGTAACCTATGGAGCAGGAGGTAATGCTGCGGATACTTCTACTTGTCAGCTCGCTTCCATGATTAAGAATGAATATAAGATTGAGGCAATGGCTCATTTAACCTGTGTGAATTCTACGAAGCAGGATATAGATCAGATTTTAGAACAATTGACAAGGAATCATATTGAGAATGTTCTTGCTCTACGTGGAGATATCAATCCTGAAGTGGATAAAAAAGATGAGTTTCACTATGCAAGTGAATTGGTAGAGTATATCAGAGCAAAGGGACAGTTTCATATCTCAGGAGCCTGCTATCCAGAGGTACATGTAGAGGCAAGAAACCTAGAGGAGGATATCCTGCATCTAAAGCAAAAGGTAGAGAAGGGTGTTTCTCATCTTATTACCCAACTATTCTTTGACAATGATTTATTTTATCGTTTGGAAGAGAAAGTTCATGGAGCCCAGATTTATGTACCAATTGAAGCTGGAATAATGCCTGTAGTAAATAAAAAGCAGATTGAACGAATGGTAACTATGTGTGGGGCGAGTATACCCCAGTCGCTTGCAAAACTCTTACAACGCTATGAGTATGACGCAATTTCCTTGCGCGAAGCCGGGATAGATTATGCAATTCGACAGATTGATGAATTATTATCTCATGGAGTAGCTGGGATTCACCTTTATACCATGAACAACCCATACGTTGCAAAGAAAATTAAAATGGCATCTGCCATAGAAGCCTGACGATACCGATACATAATTAGATATATTACCTTGTTACAGTAAAACATACATTCCCATAACAAAAGGAGAACTGCATGGAAGAAAGCAACAAAAAAGACAATCCGTTTGACATGGATGAGCTAATTCTAGAAACAAGTCAAGAAGCAATTCTAGAAACAAGTCAAGAATCAAATCAAGAAACAAGTCAAGAAATAAGTAAAAAAGAACAGATGTTAAAACAGATTGATGAGCATATTCCAGTAAAGCTAGAAGCTAAGGATGAAACACAAATATTAATAAAAGAACTTAGCGATACCAAAGCTTATCTAGATATTGTACTTCGTGATTTATCCGAAGTAAAGCAACAAGAGCAAGTGCAACCTATCCTGGCAAAAAAGAAGAAAAATATATGGAAGCTGATTGCATTATTGGAAGCGGTAGTAGTATTATCTGCTGCAGCTATCTTTGGAATCTATACCCTGAATCAAGAAAGTCTGCCTACCATGAAGGCTCAGGAACCAATCGATGAAAACAGTGACCATGATATCGTCGAACTACCTGTGATTGAAAGCACTTTTCTTCATACAGATTTAAATCAATTGGTCGTAAATTACAGCAATTCTTCCCAAAGTGAATTCAAACCGTCAGTTACGAAGTTATTTGGCTTTGAGTATCTAATGTTAAGTGATGGGGACGTATCAATCTATTATCGGAATGAATTCTTAAAGGATGGGGACGAACAGCGTCAAACAATTATGATTGATAACGGAAGTAAGCTTTCAGAATTTCATTGGGATTATGATTTTTCCCATGGCATTGATGCGTTAATTCCTCATCGTGGAGATTATTTTGCAAACGGACAGGAACAGTTGATTTTCGCACAATATGAGGAAGGAGCTTTACGTCTTATACCAAAACAGTTACGTTCTGTGACTGTACATAATCTGTTGGAGCAAAACAGTATCGATATTGAGAAGCAACTTAAGGAGATTATTTCCCTTTCATATGAGGAGATAGGCAATGATGTCAATATGCCAGATACAAGATTAATTTTTTCCATTGGGGCTGCCAACTACCAATATACGATAAAGAATGAAGATTATATTAATGCAGTTTATTCTGAGGAATATTTGGTCTCCTATGAAAAACATTTCACTTTAACATTTGATCAAGATAAGATTACCTTTACTAGCATACCCTATATATCAGAACAAGAGTATCTAGGGGAATTAACAGGTCGGGTTACGATGACTAACAATCAATTGGTACTTTCTAACATTTCCTATTCTACCTATGCCTTGGCAGATCAAGAGGACAATGGAGGGAAGGTAATCATACCTCGTACTCAGATCCTAGGAGAAGAACGCATTAGTTTATGGGGATTTAAGAATGAGACCTATCTGATTGAATTGTCGAAATCTCTTGAACGTAATCAGGTCATGCAGAAAGATCTGATCAAAGAGGAGAATGGCTTAATTTATTATAAGAATGGAGATATAACATCCATTCCTGGAATTGACGTTTCCAAGTACCAAGGAAAGATAGATTGGAAGAAGGTAAAAGAAGCTGGGATTGAATATGCTATCATAAGAGTTGGATTTCGTGGTATGAATGAGGGTACTCT
>JAEYWQ010000305.1 GCA_023428885.1 Bacillota bacterium | reverse complement strand
ATCTATGATTGCCTTTGGACCGCCCACGCAGCCCCCAGGACATCCCATTCCTTCTATGAAGCTAGCTCGTATCTCACCCTTTTCTAACTGTTCTAGCATAATACGGCAATCTTTGACTCCATCCACCTGTACGGCTTTAAAAAGTTCACGCTTGTTTGGATACATCTGATCCACAATATCAAACACTGCTTGAGAAACACCACCTGTTCTTGCATATAAACGTCCTCCAGTGGAAGCATAATCAATGGCTGGAATACCAGGTAAGGTCGCAGGTACTATTTCAAGGGCTTCAAATATGAGCTGAAGTTCTTGAAAGGTTAATACAAAATCCACAGCATCTTCAATGTCATTTTCCTTTGCTTCTGCTTTCTTAGCTACACAAGGGCCTACAAATACTACCTTTGCTCCCGGAGTCATCTTCTTCACGATGCGTCCCATAGCAACCATCGGAGAAACGGATGGGGAGAAATCTGGTATCAGTTTATTGTATACTTTCTTTAATAAGGTAACCCAGACTGGACAACAACAAGAAGTGATCATAAAGTCACCCTCTTTGTTTACATGATCATTGAATTCCATCGCTTCCTTTAGGCTCAGTACATCTGCTCCCATAGCGACCTCAATCATATCCGTAAACCCAACGCGGACAAGGGCTTCTCTTAACTGATCTAGCGTTACATCTTTACCAAACTGACCTGCAATTGCTGGTGCCACAATGGCAACCACAGTCTCTTCTTTTAGTAATCCAGCCAGTGGTAAAAATTGCGGAGTATCCATAAAATTATAATTCTCACATACTTCTATACAACGACCACAGTTCAAACACAAATCATCATCAATCCACTTATCATTACCAAGCGGTTGTTTCATAATGGCATCCATAGGACACACATTCTGGCAGCGTGTCTTACCTTCAATTTCTTCACAATCATCTTGACATTCATTTACTTTGTGAATAATCTTCTTTCTCACTTGATGTCCGATAATTGAATGAATCAAGGCCTGCATAAACTTAAAATCATCATCCTCTTTTGCTTCTTCCACCCCACAAAGAAGGGCTAGGATTTCCCTTGCCTTTTCTTTCGATTCAAACTCTGATTTCATCACTTCTTCCAGTGTGTCTTCAAATGTACTGTTATAATAAGCTTCTACTAAACGCTTGTATATTACTTTATACTCTTCCTTCATATCCAGACCTATACCTTTCATCTACATTAGCTTTAGTTTTACCCAATGTAGTAAAAGTATTCCAAGTCCTGATAGGATTTCAAAGCCAAATCGCTTCACTTAAAATATGTTGTCCCATAACATCTTCCACGCAGACCATCTTTACCAAGAGCCAAGCTCTCTGCTCTTCGGTCATCTCATGAAGCTTAATTGCTTCCTTTGAACTTTGAAGTCTGCATGTAATTCCCTCGATCGCATCAATTTTATTCTCTGCTAATTGTATAGCCTCTTCCCATGCTTTTTTCTTACTTGCTAAGCCTTCCACTAATTTCTGTGCTGTGATTCCACCCTCCATGATGGCCTTTATTTCATTTAGAGAAAAACCAAGTGCCTTTAATTCAATTAATGCATTCAGCTGTTGTACCTGATCAGCAGTATAATATCGATATCCAGTCATCTTATCTGTATATGCTGGTTTGATAATGCCTTTCTTCTCATACAAGCGCATAGCCTTTTGCGAGACAGCAAAAAAGTCCGCGATTTCACCGATTCTCATTAAGTGTTCCTGATCGTTTATTTCCTTTTCCCCAAACATTCTTTTCTCCTCCTGTCATTTCATTGACCCTTACGATTCCAGTCATATTTATCTTTAGGTTCACCATACTGCTTATTACCATCATTGCTCCCATTAGGACTCCTCCTCGCAATTGAAAGATTGCCGTCAGATCACCAAAATTCATTGTTTTATCAGCTATGCTATTTCCACCAACCGTCAGTAATACAAAATAGCCTCCAAGGCCAAACATGGGTATCAGAGCGCTCCCTAAGGTGTTACGGCAGATAATCTTCATTCTTGCTCGAAAGATAGCTTTACTTTTCTTTTCATATTGCTCTATCAGAAATTCTTGAGCATCGTACAATATTGCAGTATCTGCGGATAGAATCATTGACCTTAGTAGGGTTGTCAGATCTCCGGTAGCTTTTTGGACCTTGGCTTGATATTTGGCCATAGGTCTTGTGATTACTAGCTGATTAATAATTACATGAGGGATTACAAACAACCATACTAACAAAAACATTTTCAAGTTAAACCGACACAATAAAACAGAAGAGACAGTCAAATTAATCAGAGCCAGCATAAGGTGTGGAACATTTAATGGGCCACCAAGCATCTGCAGTGCCATTCCAGCATCCTGATTGATCCTTGTCAGTATATCGCCTTTCGAATTCCTTTCTATTACGTCAAGCGGCTGATCACTGATTTTTTGAAGCATAACTCTTCTTAGCTTTCCACCTAACTTAATGTACATTGTCCCAAATGCTCTCCATATAGTACCATTATATAAAAATAGGACACAACTTGCAATTCCGAATAGAACACTTACTTTATTAAGACTTTCTTGTGATCCTTGCTCAATTGCAGTAAAAGCTGCCCTTAAGAATTTTGCTTGGACAAAGGTAAACATGGCATCAAAGGGTACCCTTAACAAAAGTAAATATAAGTATTGATTCAATCTACCGGTGGTTTTAAAAAACTTTCTCACTTCCCGAAACATAGGTTCACTCCATTTCTTTTTAGCTTACTCACTATCCGTCAGTAAGACCAGACATCCACCTACTAACTTATAGATACGATCACAGCCCACCAAGGCTTCCCTGCGATGGGAGATATTCAAAATTGTCGTCCCAGACATCTGATTCAATTCTGAAATCAGCGAGCTCCCGGTCTCAGCATCCAATGCCGAAGTGGCTTCATCTAGTAGAAGGACTGGTGCCTTCTTTGCAAGAGCCCTTGCGATTGCAATTCTTTGTGCTTGACCTCCAGATACCTTGCCACCTTGCTCTCCAACGTTCGTATCCAGCCCTTCTGGTAAACTATCAATCCAATCAGCAATTTGTGCCATACGACAGGCTTTTAAGATATGTTGACTAGACATCTCATGTCCGCAGGTGATATTGTCTCTAATCGAAAGAGGAAATAGCAGGCTGGACTGCAAGACCATCGCAACCTTCCTTCGGATCTGTTCAGGGCTAGTCTCTCCTGCCACACATAAACTTCCAGTTTGTAACTCATAAAGCCCGGAAATCAATTTCAGTAGAGTACTTTTTCCGCCGCCACTCTCCCCAATGATACCAATGTTCTCACCCTTATTTATCTTAAGGTTAGTATTCTTTAGTACCTTATGATCCCCGTAGGAATAACTAATATTGTTAAGGTAAATTCCCATCTTCTTAGCTCCTATCTATTTTCTTATTTATTGTACTCATATAAAGTAAGCAAGCCCTATGTAGGTTAGACTTGTAAACGTGCCATATTAGATGCAAATCTTCGAAAACTTGCTATCTGTCCCGGCATATTCATCATAATGCCCGACACATTTCCAGATAGGTTCACAAAGATATACAGTATGCCAATCTCTATACTTCCCTGTAACACCTGACTTCCTCCAATTAACAGTAATAATAGCAAAGGCAAGCAGCTTAAGAAAGCAGACAAGGAAAGCAAACCTGCTCTCACCCTTTCTTCTTTAATACTGATCTTTTCCCATAGCTCAACCGATGAGTTATACTGATTTATCATCATTCTTCCTGCTTCATAAAGCTTAATGATCGGAAAAAGAGTCAGTATGGTATCTGCCATACCATTCATCTGCTGATTTGCCTGCTGACTGCTGCTTGCTAATTTACCAAGGATTTTGCTTGTATAAGCTACATATAGGACGATAAGTACTACCGGCAGGTTAGCTGATAATGCAAGTGGTGCATGTAGTATGATAATCCAGGTAAAGGTTCCCACAAACTTTATGAAATCATGGATTAATTGAAACATATTATTACTTATATATAGGGAAACTTCATGAACTTCATTCTGTAGTTCCGATACCTTCTGTCCTGTGCTCATATTATCAAAGAAGCGGATATCCTTGGTCATAAATCTACTGGCATACCAGATTCGTAGATCATGATTCATCCTCTCACAGGTATATCCTGACATAAAAGTAAATACTGTTTGCATCACCATGGTGAATACCATGACTCCGAGCAGCGACAATATTAGCTGTTCTCCTATTTTTCTGCCTTCGCTTACGAAATTAATGGCTTGCGCAATCTTATAATTCCATAGCATAGTTATAGTAAGTGAAGCAACAC
>JAEYWQ010000290.1 GCA_023428885.1 Bacillota bacterium | reverse complement strand
ATTCCAAAAGGCGGTAGAAAGTCTAAATGAAGAAGAAGGTGCTGCATACTTAGACATTATTAGTGCTATCGCTGCAGTTAATTAAATAAAGAGTTCGTTCAAACTATATCATAAGTCTCAATTCTTCGGGGTTGGGGCTTCTTTCTTTGATAGGAAATTCCGATGAATTCTTCTCTATCAAAGAAAGCTATTTCCTGCCAAGATGCACACAATCGGGCATGGAATTGTCGCAAAGTCTATTTTTAGCTATTTATAAGAAATTACATTGAAGGAAAGTAATGAATTTATATATTGCCAAATACAATGCAATTCCTATAAAATAGTAATATAAAAGATGAATGAGGAGGTTGCTTTTGGTATTAAACAGAGTAGAAGAGAAAGATATCGGGCGTATTAGAAAACTTTGTTTATTAGCTGTTGTTCCTATATTATTTTTAATAGTTGGAATAACCTATGGTATCTATAAGGGAAGTTTTCGGTCGGTTATTGATGGGTTAATCAATATTATACTTACTCCAACAATATTAGTTACTGATTTTATAGAAGTTGGTGGGATTGAGGCTGCATTCATAAATGTTGGTCTAGTCGGAATCATAAATATCTATATGATGCAACATTATCGACTTAAGTTAAACGGTATCTTAATTGCGGCATTTTTTACAGTTATCGGTTTTTCCTTTTTTGGAAAAAATCTATATAACATCATTCCAATATATCTTGGAGGTTATTTCTATACCTTATATAAGAAAATATCATTTAAGGATATTATCGTTGCAGTCATGTTTGGTACTGCCTTAGCACCATTAGTCAGTGAAATAAGTTTTTCTGGTTTATTAAAACCAATTTGGTCTATTACTTTGGCTGTGAGTGTTGGTATTTTCGTGGGGTTTATCCTAGTACCACTCTCTTCACACATGTTAAAATTCCATGATGGATATAATTTATACAACATTGGTTTTACTTCTGGAATATTGGGTACAGCGCTGACAAGCGTACTTAGAAGCTTTGGGGTTTCAGTGGATCCAGTGAGTATTATTTCCGAGAATAATCATAAGGAAATTATCATCATATTACTTATTATATTTCTCTGCTTTTTCTTTAGTGGAATTTACATCAATCCTCAAGCTTTCATGGATTTTGGTAAAATTCTACAATATAAAGGAAGGTTGATTACGGATTTTACGCACCAGGTAGGTTTAGGTGTGACATTAGTAAACATGGCCCTACTTGGATTTCTTAGCCTTTTTTATGTAATATTGATTGGAGGAGTTGTAAATGGTCCGGTTTTGGCTGGGATATTTACAGTTGTTGGATTCGGGGCATTGGGTAAGCATATTAAGAATTGTCTGCCGGTTATGCTAGGTGTTATAGCCATGGCTTTGTTTTTGAAAAATGATCTCTCATCAACCGGGATCATTATATCGGTTTTATTTTCAACCACTCTAGCCCCAATCGCTGGGACATACGGGCCAGTCATCGGTTTTATAGCAGGTGTTCTTCATATGATTCTTGTTACCAATGTAGGCGTGTTGCATGGAGGTGTGAATCTCTACAACAATGGGTTTTCAGGTGGATTGGTAGCAGGAATTATGATTCCAGTGATAGATGCATTTCATAAGGAGAAAAATAGATGAGTCACGAAGTAAAAAAAATAGCTCAGATCGTGAGTGAAATATTAACTTTGTTCCTATTAAATGGAGCAGAGAACATTGATATTAAAGTTAAAACAAAGATTTCAACCGATGGACAGAATACAGAAATCATGATAATTCACTATGAGTGTGACTATGATGATGAATTTATTCAAAAGATAAACTATAATTTAAATACACAACGTCAATATGAAATTGAAGGATATTATTGGCAGCTAGTAGGTGAAGACGATTCCGGTGATGAGCTTCATCTTGTTGGAGCTATGGTGGATAGTGCGAATATCTCTAAAAAGGGAAAAGACTTACATGTTCAGTTATTAAGAAAAGCATGATTTACACTTGGAACCTATGCCTATCTTAATTCGTCAAAGATATAGGATATGAATTTGGAGGTAAGTTATGAAAATGAAATTAATCATGTTAGGAATTGTAGTTAGTATGGTAAGCATAGGGCTTACTGCCTGTGGAAAGCAAGAATCAAATACTTTACTACAGAATGCTTCTCCCAGTACAAGTGCACTTTATTTTTATCAATATTCTGAAGAATCAAGTGAAACATATATCATATATGATACAAAGACGGTAGAACAAGTGGTTGAGCTCTTGTCTAAGCTTCCGGCAAAAGAGGTAAAGGATTGGTCCTATGACAAGATTACCTATCCGATTTATGGCTTTGATATTGGAGGAAAAGATGGATTTTCAGTAAATGTTGCCTGGTCGAATGGCTATTGGATTGCCCAAGACGGAAGAGTCTATCAATACGAGTTTGATTTTTCTAGGTTGAAAGAGGAGTATGAGTGGGAGCAGCTTGAGGGTTCAAGAGAACTTACTTATTTTCCTTGTGCAAGTAGATTATTAAAAGATGAACGAGGTTGGAATCAAAAGTTGCTATCACCAGCACCAAAGCTAGAAGCAGCAGAAGGAGTCACAGCTAACTTAGTGTCACAATCTGATGATAAGATAACAGTTAGATATATTAATAAGAGCGGTAACGAATGGATATATGGTACTTATTATCACCTGCAAGTCCAGCTAGAGGATTCATGGTATCTAATCCCGATGGAATCTAGTAACTGGGGATTTCATGATATTGCTTATAGTATACCTGATGATTCTAACAGTGAGCAAACCTATCATTTACAACCATATGGGACTCTGCCAAAAGGCAACTATCAATTAGTTGCTTATCAATTAACCGTTGATTTCATAATTAATTAAATATTTCCTCCTAAAATCAAGTCAAGCTGAAGTACATCGTTATGATAAACATTTTCATAGTATCACTAGAATTATGGGCGGAGATACTT
>JAEYWQ010000275.1 GCA_023428885.1 Bacillota bacterium | reverse complement strand
TCTCCTTCTACTGCCGTCAGAAGGTGTAATAATCATATCACTAACATATGAAGGAGTAAACGCTACTTGTGCGAAAGTAAACTCCACAAGATCAAAGAGGAGTGGAATTAAACTTTTCAATTTTCATAAATAAATAGAGTGAAAGATTATTAATGAATTTCTCTGTAAGATAAGTTATAATTACAAAGAGTAGATGTTTGATGTAAAGAGCATTCATGTAGTTATGCTTACATTAACCTTGAATCTACATAGACAAAGGAGAATCTCAGTATGCAGGATGATAATGCAAAATTAAGAATTTTAGAACGTCGAGAAATTATGAAATGTGTGGATGATGAATTAATCACTGACCAGCAACAAGGTATAGCTCAACCTCCATTAGTAAAGGAATGCTATGGCAGTAAAATCATACCACTTACGAAGAAATTTACTCATGTGGTTAAAAATAATGACTTTCTTGAGTTACTTCATAATAGAAGTAGTAAACGTAAGTACAGTGATCAACCATTATCTTTAGACGAACTTGCATTTCTGTTATGGACTACGCAAGGAATTAAAGAGGTAATTGGTAAGAAAAATAAAGCTACTTTACGTATGGTACCATCAGCAGGGGCAAGACATCCGTTTGAAACCTACCTTTTTGTTAATCAAGTAGAAGGATTAGAAGCAGGGTTATATCACTACTTGCCAATGGAACATAAGTTAGAGTTTCTCCATACCATAGAAGACCAGGTCAATCAGGTGAGCGAAGCATACTGTGGTCAAACCTTTTTTGGGGGAGCTGCGGTGAGCTTTGTATGGACTGTTATCCCATATCGTAGTGAATATCGTTATGGGTTAAATGCACAGAAATATGCCTTACTAGATGCTGGTCATGTATGTCAGAACCTCTACCTTGCTAGTGAAGCGATTGGCTGTGGAGCATGTGCGATTGGGGCTTATGAACAAAGCTTGGCAGACGCTTTATTAGGCTTTGAGTCCAAGCCATCTTATGAAAATGAAGATGAATTCGTAGTGTACGCAGCTTCTGTTGGAAAGGTAGAGTAATGAATACAAATATAAACAAAAGCAGAGGGCTATATGCCAATTATCATACACATACCTTTCGCTGTAAGCATGCGCAAGGGGAAGATAGAGAATATGTGGAAGCAGCAATCAAAGGTGGATTCAAGGTGCTTGGATTTTCCGATCATTGTCCTTGGTTCTTTGATGATGGACATGTGTCAGGAACCAGAATGTTACCTAAGGAGTTAGACGGATATATTGCCTCAATAGATAACTTGAAAAAAGAATACAAGTCTGATATCACCATTTACGTTGGGTTAGAAGCGGAATACATACCTGAGTTGATGGAAAAACAAAATAAGTTATTACAAGATTATACGCTGGATTATATGATTATAGGTCAGCATTTTATTCAGAGAGAGCCATATTCGGCTTATACGGGATTTCCCACTGAGGAGGAATCAAACCTTAAGACCTATGTTGATCTTATCATTGAAGGAATGGAAACTGGAAGGTATCTGTATGTAGCTCACCCTGACTTGCTTAATTTTAGTGGTTCAAGTGAGATATATGAGAAACATATGCTAAGACTATGCCAATATCTAAAGAGTAAGGATGTACCAGTGGAAATTAATTTCCTGGGTTTTCATGGTCAGCGACATTATCCTTCAGACCGTTTCCTTCAGATCGCAAAGAAGGTAGGGAATACAGCAATTATTGGAGTAGATGCACATAATCCAGACAGCTTACTCTGCCAGAAGGAAATCGAAGCTTGTCAAAGATATGCAGAAAATCATGGGCTTAAACTCTTGGAAGAGTTGCCAATCAAAGGGGTTAGATGGAACTAAAATAATACGCTCTTTATATTGAAAAAGTTCCGCTATTAGTTGGGCGGTTGAAGTCAGTAAATTTGAAAAGAATAATCAGGTGATTGCAACGTGGATATTTCATAAAATAGTAAATTGAGAATTGAGTGATCCAAAAGTTGACATATATGACATTATATGTTATATTACGACGTACGGTTTATTAAATCAACTTTGGAGGGTATTAACTTATGAAAAAAAGATTAGCTTTATTATTAGCACTTGTAATGGTATGTGCAACTATGTTAACTGCATGTGGGGGTTCTAAGTTATCAAATACGACTTGGTATTTAACGAAACTTAACATAGAAGACATAGAAGTAACCGCTGAACAAATAGAAGAGATGTATGGTGAATCTAAGATTGAGTTTAAAAACGGTGGTTTATGTAAAGTAAGACTTGATGGTGAAGATAGCGAAGGAGATTGGAAGTTAGATGGGGATAAGGTCATAATTTCCAATGATGGTGAAGAGTTAGCATGTGCTCTTAGTGATTCTGAACTTGTAATTGATGTCGAAGGAGTTAAAATGACTTTTACAAAAAAATAATTTAAGGAATTCATAATATAAGAAGTAAAACAGTCCTTCTATGAGACAATGAATCTCATAGAAGGACTGTTTTAATTTAGTCATGAATTAAAAATAGCCCTAGACTAAGTCTAGGGCTAATCTTAAATTATGCTAACATTACGTTAACAGCCTGTAAACCACGAGCGCCTTTTGTAATTTCAAAAGTTACATTCTGATTTTCTTCTAAAGTCTTGAAGCCATCAACTGCGATACCAGAGAAATGTACGAATACATCTTCACCTGTTTCAGCGTTTGTGATGAAACCAAATCCTTTTTGTGCGTTAAACCATTTTACTGTACCTTTGTTCATGAAAGATACCTCCTAATAATAATATTGAATATTTTAGGGTGAAGATAAAAAATCACATATTTTTGTAATTCATTAAACGTGTTAATGACTTACAAAAATATGTGAATCAAAACTTGCATCTAAAAATATTAAATATAATATAACATGAATTTTATTAGTTGTCAACACTAATTATACAATTTATTAAGAAATCTCGAATTATTCAATTTATATGGAATCATGTGTGATTTATTACGATTTATAAAGCCGTGAGATAGTTGGATGGTTGACCATGAAACCTGCCGCCAGATATGGCGGCAGGTTTGTTGATATAGGAAAGTTCTGAAATAAATGCGATATTACTGAACAGTGGAATCTACGCCAGCTGCAATATCTAACATTTCAGATGTGGATATTTGAAAACCATTTTCTAAATCTTCAATTTCGTCCTCTTGATTACTTAGATCATGTTCTTCCTCAGGTGGTTGTGGTGCTGTAGCATCTCCCAATTTATCTACAATTCTTAGGCCTGTAAAGGGGGATTTATCACCTTTTTTTAGATTATATTTTTGAGTAATCTCATAATCAATTGGCATATTACCCTTTTGGGTTTCTATATATAGTTGTTCCATAGATTCCTCCATTGTTTTTCTCGAATAGTTACAGTATAGCTTTTGTAATAACAATAATAATATTCTTAACGCATCACGATATTGGTAAGATAAATTGATTGAATCGTAAATTCGGTTCATGTATAATATTACCATGCATAGTTTGATTACATGAAAGATGAGGGAAGAATGAAATTAACGAAAAAGAATCAGATTATATATAAGCACATGAAGGAGTAAGAAAGTCGTGGTAGTTCGAAAGAGAAAGAAAATAAAAAGCAGTATGCAAAGCCTTATTATAGTTGGAGTTATCGCCCTAATCTATTTATTTTACGGTCGTAATTCTAGTGAAGTGAAGACATATGTTGATTATAAGGGGAAGGAGCAGTTTAAAATCACAGTTTCTAATGATTTAATGATTGAAACTAATCTTGGGGAACAAGAAAATCAAACTAAGGAAGCTTCTACTGGTCAAGGCATCTATGTTTATTTTGATAAGAAGAGAGAAGAGGGACTTTATTTTTATATCGTAAACTCAGATAAAACTTTTGATTATATTCTGGAACAGCAATCAGGATCGAATATGGAGGTAGTTATATTAGATACTGGTGAGCTGTTTTTGAAAAAGGATAGCA
>JAEYWQ010000273.1 GCA_023428885.1 Bacillota bacterium | reverse complement strand
GTGTTGGATAAAGCATCTGAGAAGAAGTACGATCTACATTCTCAGCTTCAATACGAATCAACTGACCACTAGTCTCGACTGCTCCTTCTGCATCCCACTCAGTTTTCTTTGTAGCATAATCAACAAGCTTAGTGGAATTATTCAAGGTAATCTTACGAATCAACATAGGTTCTTTGATCGAATAGATAGAAATCGTGTGAGTACCTGCTGTAAGATAAACCGATAAACGATCTGTTACATAACCATTACTATCATATAAATAACTGTTTACCCATTCAGCTTGTTCTACCATGGTCGGTTTCATGTCATTGCCCTGGTTATCTTTTTGCCATAGCTTAACTTTAACGCCATCTTCATTGATTGCAGACTCTGTTATATTGTTCTGCCAAATGCGGAAGAATTCTACGACTGCTAATTCATTATAAGGAAGCTTACCATCGATGAAGAAGCCCCTCTGAATCTCAGAGTTCTTACCCTCGATTGGATAATATAATAAAGAAATATCATAGAAACCTGTTTCTTTGATATTCACCTGGTATTCAAGTAGCCCATTCTCCGAGGAAACAATACTTGTTCCAGCTATACCTTCATAGTCTGTATAACTTTCTGGAACTACTTTTGTTTCATTCCCCTCAGTATCTTTCTCACCGTAATAAACATAATCCTTCGCTTCAATTTCATACACATCTGTTGGTCGATTGTTTTCAAACTGTTCTACATAGTCTGTATAACGCAGTATGCTGTCATCTACGGAATAAGAACTAATAATCTCTTCATATTCGCTCTGAGTTACATTAGTAGCTGTCGCTGCCTGTGCCTTCGTTGGATGGGCAAACGATGTTAAAAATACTACAGCAGCCATAGTAAATGCTGTAACTTTTTTCAACTTTTTTAAGTAAGTCATTCTTCTCTTCTCCTTTTTTTAATCATAGCAATAAGGTATCCTCATGGTAATATCGCTTTCCAGGAAGCTCTTACTTCTTATTCATAGTACCATGCATCCTCGTCTTTCTCAGGCTTAGGCATGTATTTCTTCAATACGGGTTCTACTAGATAGGTAGACAGGTAACACCAGACTCCTGGTAGAATCACAATAAACGGAATTGGAACTACATATAGAAGTAAAATGCCACAAATTAATACACCGGCAGTTAAGACAATCGTAGTTGGCAGATGCCTTAATGCCATTATCAAAGATAACCGAAGCAATGACAATAATTTTAAATTAAAACGTGACATTGCAGGAAAAATAAAAATAATTAACAATAACAATAGAATAAACAAAATGTCATAAGTAATGATCATAGCTGGTGATGTGACACTGCCTGAAGATGCAACATATTCTCTGTTCACGTAGAGTAAGCTTCCAATCGCTGCAATTCCGATTGTGACCACACTACCTTTAAGGAAATTCCTTCGAAAGGCTTGTAAAAATTCTGTTGTTGGATATCCCCGTTCTCTTCTTATCGATTTTATCATTGTATAATAATATGAAGTAATTGAGGTACCAATCGTTATAATCGGAAAACAACATAATAAGAAGAGTGCAGTCAATGCAATAGTCTGACCAATCTTATTCAGATAGTAAATCGTTTTACTATCACTTCCAAAGATGTTCATCTAGCCCCTCCCTTCCTTTATGTTGAAAATTATGCTCTATTTAATTGGTATAATGACTAAACTATTATTTAAAGGTTTTAGTGTCAAATATGAATATTTCACACTACTTTTTCTAAGAATGATACTCTATCAAGACAAGTTATCATTCTTGGCTAGTATAGTTTTTTAAATCAGGCAATTCATCTAGCGTTAATACTGCTTCATGATCATAAACCTTCTTCATCATATACTCTTCAGTGTATTTTTCTGAAATCCAATTGATTGTTTTGGATTGGGATACAAACTCTCCACCCCAGGTTCCCCACATACCCCACATGGCTCCATCTCGTATCGCTAAGTCAGGATCGAACAGACAACCATTCTCAGACAAAATAACCATCTTCTTCGCTTCGGTATAATTCACAGCTTCCAGGAACTTTCCAATCTGAGAGGAATATACTTTTTCTCCCGGATAGATATCTTCGCCGATCATATCTACATAATCATCACCTGGATACCAGTCTTTATGCTGTCCATTCCAAACCCAAATCAAATTATTCAAACCATATTCATTGGTTAGTTTTTCGTAAAGTAATATGTATAACTTTTTATAAGCTTCTGGACCAGCTGCTCCCCACCAGAACCAGCCACCACTTGCTTCATGCAATGGCCTCCATAAAATTGGAACATCTGCATCCTGTAACGCTTTTAATTGTTTTGCAATTGCATCAATATCTTGCATTAATAAATCGTAACCTTCTTGATCCTGGCCATTCATAATTTTTTCAAGATTGATATTGGTTGAGTCTGTATAAAAACCTGAATACCAATTTCCAGTCAAATATTTTGTAGGTGCATTCCAATGCCAGCAAAATGTAACGATGCCACCCTTATCCCAAAACTCCTTGGCATACTCTACTGCTTTTGAAGTACTTCCTCTCTCTACTCTGGAAGGAGTATATTCCATCATATCCAAGCCCAATACCGCCGGGAACTTATTACCGGTAGTTTTCCATATCGTTGACATCTCGATTCCATACATTCCTGTATCACAATATTGGCCAGACAAAAACTTATCCCCATAGATATCAGTCAAAAAGCTCATTAACCGTTTCGTACTCTCTGTCGCATTTTGATTTACCAGAGTTGCAGGTACATCATAAATTGTTGGATCAATCGCTTCTGATCCTGTCACTATCAACTTATCGATAGCTATCCACCCCCAGTTCTTTGTAACCTTGATGGAATGCTCTCCAGCAGCTAAGAAAATTCTTGTAACGACAGCATCCGTAAACTCGGAAGCATCCACTACTAAATTCCCAACACTTTGACCATCCACAATGACATAATTTTCTTTATGCCCACCCAAAGATAAAGAAATAAAGTTTAAATCATAAAACCCTGCTGTCTCAACGTTTACTTTAAACTCGCATGCATCCCCATCGTTTTCAAACCCAGTTGCATAACCAGTACCAGAATATCCTTTGGTATCGCTATGAGTTCCTACTTTCCCGTAGAAGCTTCCATCTTCTGCTTCCACTTCTATTGGAGCAACTGTTGGAGGCGCTTGCACAGTCGGTATTACTGTTTCTTGACTGTCTACATGATTGCAAGCAGTTAAGCCAAATGCGTTCCATGATAGTAATGCTATTAATCCAATACTCGTTAAACCTTTCCTTCTCATCTTTGCACCCTTCCTTTAGTTGAGTGTTCTCATTTTTTGAATTGCGCATTATAGTGCATTTTTATGTATACTTTCTTGCATTTTTATCAGCTTGTATATGCATTATAACATAACAAAAAATCATATACAAGTATATATTGTTGTTTTTGTACAATATTTTTTAAAATTTGTCCAACAAATTGACACTCGAACATATCCTCACTTTTTATACCGCAAAGTAAAATAGTGCAGATATAGAGCAATAAACGCACAAAACTGCCATAATATATGGCAATATACAACATAATTCATTGTTATTTCATATCTCATGGCAGTTTCATATTAGTTTACTATTTTTTTCATATACTATCTATTACTTTTAATGTTGACTTACGAAAAATTGCTTCTGTTGCAATGGATACGAATTCACTTGGAAATTCAGGATTTTCAATTCTCCATAAAAGTTGTTGCACCAATCGTTTCCCTACTTTTTGATTCCGCACATTCACAGTTGTTAACATTGGTTCCGCCTGTGTCAAGCCTTCCACATTGTCAAAACCAGAAACTGCTACATCCTCAGGAACAGAATAACCACGTTTTCTTAAACACCTTATGGTATCTAATGCAATATCATCATTGGCACATACGATTGCATCTGGTATATATGGAAAACTATTAATCGTGTCTTCCACTTCATAGGCTTTATAATAGCGATTCTCGGTGTGCTTGGTCGCAATAATTCGTTCATCCATTGTTATATTCTTATTACGATGTGCTTCGCAATAACCATCAAAACGCTGTTTTAATGATTCACAATAAGAAACATCACCAATAAAGCCAATCTTTTTTAAACCATTGGAAATCATCTGTTCCGTAATTCTGCGAATGCTGTTTTTACCCTCACACACAATCACATCACAATTAAAAGAAGTTTCATAATTATTCACTGGTGCATCTAAGAATACGGTAGGTAACTTCATCTTCAGGATCATATCGGTATATTTGGTTGAAAATACACTGATAAATAATACTGCATCTACACTTTCTGTAAAATCCAAAGGTAAAACTAAGCCAGCTTCATCTTCATCACTCACAAAATTCAATCGAAGCTTACATCCATTCTTATTCACTTCATCAGAAATCCCCATAATAATGGAATTCCAAAACACTGATAACTCGCGTTTTGCTAGAACTACAATGGTTTTATAATCATTTAAATTATTCTTTAACTTAAATTCATTCAATACTGATGGCGAAACCTTTAAATAACCCATATCACAGGCTTTTTTAATTACCATATACCGTGTCTCATAAGCAACTGTATCAGAGTTATTCAACGCTCTTGCTACTGTATTCCTTGATAAGTTCAATTCCTTAGCTACATCCTGGATTGTTACTTTTCTCATCGTATCCGTCCCCTAATATTTTTTACGTTGCTATCTTAATACAACATCAACTGTGCATTCTTGTTATATCCCGTTTCAAAGATAGCTCCTTGATGTGATAATTTTACATCATTCATTGTGCAATTTCAAGCACAATCATAAGAATTTATATATTTTTTGCATAGTGTTGCATAAGATTCAATAAAAAAACGCTTTATACATGCACAATATCCTGTAAATAATATGCTTATGCTTGAAGCACTCTTGATATGATAACTACTTCGCTGCGATAATGATCGATTCCTACTCTGTAATAAACATGGCATCTCCAAAGGAAAAGAAGCGATATCTCTCTTTGACTGCAATCTCATATGCATGCAAAACCTGCTCTCTACCTGCCAAGGCAGATATTAACATTAACAGAGTTGATTCCGGAAGATGGAAATTTGTAATCAAGCAATCCAAAACCTTAAACTTATAGCCCGGGTAGATGAAGATCTCAGTCGCGCGACTTTCTGCACGAACAGTTCCATCCTCATTTGCCGCGCTTTCAACAGTTCTACAGCTCGTCGTTCCAACACAGATGATTCTCCCACCAGCCTTCTTCGTGTCATTAATCTTCTTAGCTTCCTCTGGACGAATCTCATAAAACTCTGAGTGCATATGATGTTGAAGGATGTCTTCTTCTTTGACTGGACGAAAAGTTCCTAAACCAACATGCAAGGTAACACTAGCAATGGTAACTCCCATTACCTGAATTTCAGAAAGTAGCTCCTTGGTAAAGTGGAGACCTGCGGTAGGTGCTGCGGCGGAACCTTCATATTTTGCATAAACCGTTTGATATCGACTTTTATCCTTTAATTCATGTGTAATGTAAGGTGGTAATGGCATCTGACCTAAGGCATCTAAGATTTCTTCAAAGATCCCCTGATAAGTAAACTTCACCAGACGATTTCCTTCCTCCACGACTTCGAGCACTTCACCCATCAATCGCCCATCGCCAAACTTAATCTTGCTGCCAACTTTTGCTTTCTTGCCTGGACGAACTAAGGTTTCCCACACATCACCCTGTAGTCTTTTTAATAGTAGCAATTCAATTACTGCTCCCTCTTTGCCATGGCTAAATCCAGGCGCTAGTGGCTCATCCTTTTCAATCACACGTTCCCCCAATAGACGAGCTGGAATTACTTTTGTATTGTTAATCACCAGGCAATCGTTTGGTCTTAAGTAATTGACAATATCCCGAAAGTGATTATGCTCCACATCACCTGTTGATTTATTTAAAACTAATAGTCTAGAACCAGACCGATCCTCAAGTGGGTCCTGCGCAATTAACTCTTCTGGTAAATCAAAATAAAAATCTTGTTTCTTCATTCTATCCTCTTTCTACACATTCAACTTGTATTATTTGAATGTATGCGTAAAATTCATCATATTAATATGATCAAGCTGTAAGCTTATATTTTCTTTACATAACAACCTTTATAATAATACTGTATAATTTTTTGATAAGAATATCCTGCCATTGCCATACCCTTTGCTCCTGATTGGCTCATTCCAACACCATGGCCAAATCCCATTCCAACAAAGAAGTACACATCTTTATTGCCAGGTGTTTCCTTAACAAAGGCTGATAAGTTATCACTGCTTTTGGCGATGTAGATACGATTATCGGTATTACTTAAGCTAGTAAGCTTTCCTTCTTGGCTAATCACAGTACAATCCTTCAAATTCACCTTACTTATCCCATCTGCCGAAAGTACTGACACTTGATTAGTTTTGTCTTTAGAAGAAATCACCTTAAACTTAGTACTATATAAATCAAATACATCTCGAATTTCCTGAGATTGTATCACCTGCGTCCTATCCTTGCCTACAACTTTTAAAGAATAAACTCGGCCGGATTTAGTAGCTATCTCTGCAAGTACTTTATCCACAGTTCCAACACCATAACCAGCTTCCATTAATTTTTGAGCAATTTCTGCTTTTGACATTGCAATCACCCAAGGTGCTTTTTCAGGTTCTGATTCATAGTCATCAACAACACTTGCTAGATAGGGTGCATTCATTCCCCATACATCAGTGCTATCTTCTGTCCTACCACCGGAAGTTGAATAATAGTAAGAAGCTATGATTTTTCCTTGATATGTCACAACTTCCCCTTTGGTAGAATTTACTGCAGCATTTGTAGCAACCGTTTCGCCCCCATAG
>JAEYWQ010000179.1 GCA_023428885.1 Bacillota bacterium | reverse complement strand
AACCATAATCTGTTAAATTCATATTTCCTCCAAGTATTTGTAATTTGCTTCATGCATTACATCAATTGCATTCGTCCAATCTTCTCCCTTAAAAATAAGCGCAAAAATACCGTAGCAAGCAGCCTGTCATGGCTGTTCACTACGGTTTTAGATTACAAAAAAAACACACCCAAAAGTGTGCTGATTGCTTGTAATAATATACCAGAGCTTCAGAATTCACGAAAGGTTACTATAATGGCACACTGAAAAAAAGGTTAAAAAACCCGTTAAATCAGTGATGCGCCCATATTAAGTTAAATACTGGACACCTCTAATTGCTTTAACATATAATAAATTCTCCTTTCGTTTCTAACAAATATTTTTTATTGTTATATTCTACCACGAAGCCATAAAAAAATCAATAGCTGATTAAAAAACACCTTAACCCGCATATAAGTTTACTCTATATGCTTAAGGTAAGGTGTAGGAAGCAAAATTAACTCAAATGCTTAAGCTATACGGAAGCATTGTCCCAGTATGGGCTGGGTTGATTGTAAACAAATCCATTCTTCTTAAGGTTTTTATTAATTTTTCGATTCATTACACGAGAGAGGATTCTGATGAGAAGTGAGGGTAGCTTCTTCTCTGTATGATAATAGAGCTCATCAGGAGATTTTTCTTTCTTTTTTATATGTTCTAGGAGTTCTTGAAACGCTGGAACCATGGTTCTCGCAAATATGTGATTCTCTAGTGGTTTTCCATTCAGAATCGGCCCAAACCCCATAACAAAGCCTCCCTGATACTGCATCTTACAATCCTGACAGAATAATTTCAGCATGCGTAATCCTGCTTCATGGGTATGAACATATGGCATTCCTCCGTTGATAATTCCATATACCTTCTGTCCATGACAAATCTCTGGGTGTTTGGATATCTCTTCGAGTAAGTAAACCACGTGGGCTGGATAGGTATCGATATAGCATGGACCCGATAATATAATTGTTTTTGCTTCATCTATCTTAGGCAATAACCATTCAACGCTATTGATATCCGAATACAGTTGGTATATGTCTCCTCCAACATAATCCTGGCATCTCTTACTAAGCATAAAGCTTGTTCCTTCCCTACGTGGGCTTGCATTGATAATCAAAACTTCGCTCATTTACATATCTCCTCTACGATTGCTTCTATTTTACGATCATCTTGTTTTACATATGCTTTACCATTTATATTCATGATTTTTACATTTTCCATTAATAATGCAGCAAAATCATCTCTTTCCTCTGGACTACAATTGTTCTTAATCCCTATGGCATACATATGCTTTATATTACAACGCATTCCTTTAATCAGTTCTCCCTTTTGCACATAATAATGGGAATCTCCTAAGATCGCCATTCGATCAAGAATTTTTTTGATATCGGAAGAATAGCTCCCAAAAGTCACTGGTGTGGCTAGAATTAGCTTGTCGGTACGAACTAGCTGTCGGAGAATGGAATCCATATCGTCTTCTAAGATACATTTCCCATATGTTTTCGTACTACAAGCCCCACAGCTGTAACACGGTTTTATATTCAACCCTACAGTTGAGATATATTCCACTTCTTCTCCTCTCTCCTTAATTAACTCATATATTCTACTTCCTATTTTTTGTTTCTTGTCGTCTGATATGATTGTAATCATATTTATCTTCCTTTCTTAATTCACCATTCTTCTTCCATCTGCATGCATTCGATCAACTGGTTTACAATTCAACTAAGCTTATGTAATATGTTACCCTTTATATGTAATATATTACTTGTTAAGAGTAAAGTCAAGGAGCAAAAGTGTGCTTCACACACTCTCGCGATGTATTTTAACGTAAGACCACACTTTTGTTCCGCGCGCAAAGCTGCGCATCATGCCCGAAGGGCTTTTTAATCAATCGGAAATACGACGCAATTTCTTATTGATTAAAAAGAGAGAGAATAACTTCTCTCCCCAAGGGTATATTCCATTGTCGACAAATCCTTATATTTTCTTATATTAATCACCACTGTTTATAAAATACATTATATTCGGTTCCATCTTTTTTCATCTTCCATAGCTCAGATTGACCTCCAATAAATAAATAATCAGCTACGATTTGAATCCCATAATCCCAATACGAAGCCTCCCGTAAAATAATAAGATTACTTCCATCTAGATTACTACGGCACACTCCTTTTTCTTCCGCTAACATAAAGATATTGTTGTTATCCAAATTGAAAGATTTTATTGGAAATTGAAAAAGCCTTACCTTTTCTTTTGTAATCATATTATAGCAATATAAAAAGTCGGAAGAGTCTACGTAGAATACAAAATCTTCTTGAACGATTGCTTTGACAATATCTCCTTCAATGATTAACTGTGGTATATCGTTCTCGCCCTGCAATTTCATCAACTTTTTCTTCTTCCCATCAGTTAGATAATAAATGACATCCTCATCCACATATGCAAATACACATGACTCCTTCACAACAATGGTTTGATCCTTTCCATCTAGGGACATTCTGACAAATTCTTTCTTATTATTTACTCCATAGATATGGTCTCTAGCAACGCAGATAAAGGAAAATAACTCCGTAGTTAATACTTCTCTCTCTTGTGTGTTAACATTCATCTTAATGATTCCGACTAATGGATCGCCATAATAATAACCTTCCTCTATAGCATCTGCAGTATCATTATTCGTACCCATACTAATATAGTAAATGTAATCTTTATCATAATTTAGTGAATTGACCCTTTCATTGATGTAGGCACCAGGATAACTATCCCATACTTGCGCCATTTGTTCTGAAATTACATTAGGCAATTCCTGAAATGTCTCCGTCACTCTATCATATTGTATAAAACAACCATGTGCCAAATCTCCCCAATCTGTTTTCATTGTATACAAGCGTCTTCCATCATTGGCAACAAATCCAGTATTAAGTAGATTCCCCATGGTTATCCCCTCGATACAATCTTCTTTAGAGAAAGGTAATGGGTAGTAGACTTGTTCCCAGTCAATGTCACTTTTTTCAAGTGGTAATTTGCGTAAGAATCCCAACTCCCAAGTAGAATAATTGTCCCTAATATAAAGTTGTTGTAACGAAGTCAAATTACTTAAAGGTTTATAATCCACAATATAATTCGAACTGATATTCAAGAATGTTATGTTCGTTAATTCATGTAAAAATGATATATCTTCAATGTCATTATCACAAAGAACTAAACACTTTAAATTTTTCAAATAAGAAAGATCAGACCAGTCCTTGATAGCAAATCGTTTCGCACCCTTTGGTATGTCAAAATAATACTCACTCCATCTGACTTCTGAGAATTCATCATGAAGTAAGGTATAATCTACAATACACAAATCCTGAATAGACTCAACATCAACAGATCGTATTCTGCCTTCTGCTTTATGTATTACTTCTCGAATCAAGGCCTCCAATCCTTGATCTTTCCACTGAATATAGGATACCTCTTCCTCAATCAAGGTTGGAACCACATCAGGTACTTTTGTTATACTAGGAACTTTCGTTACGTCAGAAGTATTCGTTGTGTCCACTTCATGTGATATATTCGAATCACTTTCTCTATCAGATTGCTTTTCGCAAGCTTGAATCATGCCACAACATAGAATGATCAAAATAATAACTATGTATCTCTTAAATAATAAACTCTTTTCTTCCATCCCTCTCATGCCCCCCTAAAGATACGAGTATCTCAACATGTAACTTTTCTCCATTATATCGAAAATAATTAAAAGAGTCCACGCCTGTTTCAAATTTCTCCCATTTTTTTACTAAAGCTATTCCATTCTATTTATTCCTAAACGTAGTCTTCTTTAATACCATTTGCTAATAAATATAACCTTGACGAAATAGACTTTTACCTTTAATATTTAATATTAGTTTTAATTATTGTACGATTCAAATAGAAAGTAGGTAACTATGGAACTAAGAAGCGCGGAAGAAAGAGCGCCAAAAAAACGAGGAAGTATAAAAGCGAAATTAATACTTGTTATATTACCAATAATTATTATTTCGATAGTAACTTTATTAACGATAACTTTTCAAAAATCAAAAAATATTATTGTTAATTATGGAAATAAAATGGTTAACTCGATTGCAAACGCCAACTCCAATCAAATTGAAACCTGGTCACAAGATATCCTGTCATCGTTAAATGGAGTCAAAAACACTTTAGATCACGTAAAATTTACAGCTGATACACAGATGAACTACTTAATTACTACCATGAGCATCAATAAGAATTTTCCTAATGGAGTATACATTGGAACAGAGAAACAAGATTTTATTACTCCAGATGGATATGTACCACCTACTGATTATGTAGTTACAGAAAGAGATTGGTATAAGGAAGGTTTAACACATAATAGTTTCCAATATGGTGCTGCATATATTGATGTAGATAGTGGTAATTATACGGTAAGTGCCACCACTATATTAGAACCAGAAAATGGGACAACCCGTGTTGCAGCAGCAGATATCTTCTTAGCAGATATCTCAAGCATGGTAGAATCCATGAGTGTTCTTAAGACAGGAATTTCCTTCTTGGTTGATAAATCAACGAATACCATTATCGCACATAAGGATTCCCAGTTAATTGCGAGTCAAATAGATGAAAATCATGTAGATCCATTATTAGCAGAATCTGCGAAACAAATCATTGCAAATAATAGCAATACATTCAATGTGAAAATTAAGAATGAAACTTATATTGTAGACTTAGAAATAATCGATAATACGCCATGGGTACTGGTTACATATGTACCTCAATCTGAAGTACTTGGCTCACTGAACCAATTATTATGGTTTGTAGTATTGTTAGCTATTGTAGCCATCGTAATCCTTACAATTGTAATAGAAAGGATTGTGCATATTATTGTAAAGCCAATAAAGAACTTAACCAATACGATTGCTCAGATTACAACAGGTGATTTCTCTGTTAATATTGAGACTAAGGGTAATGATGAAGTAGCGCGTATGAGTAAAAGTATGCAAACATTTATTGAAACAATGCGCGGAATTATTAAAGAGATTGGTAGCATGTCAGGCAAATTAAGCAGTCAGGCAGAAAACAGTAGCAACGTCTCAGAGCTTTTATTTAACTCTGCACAGTCACAATCTTCTTCCATGGGAGAATTGAATTCTACTGTAGATGAACTTGCAAGATCAGTCAGTGAAATCGCAGAAAATGCCACAACTTTAGCAATGTTTGTTTCTGAAACAGGTGAAAAAGGCCAAGAAGCTAGTCAGAAGATGGCAGATACCGTGACTGTATCTGAAAAAGGAAGAAAAGACATGGAAGAAATCAATCAATCCATGGAGAATGTAGAACGTACTGTTACATCTCTGAAGGCAACGGTAGAAGAAGTTGGAGAATCCACCGGTAAGATTAATGATATTGTTAGCCTCATCCTAGAAATTGCAGAAGAAACCAATCTTCTATCTCTAAACGCTGCTATTGAGGCTGCAAGAGCAGGGGAAGCAGGTAAAGGCTTTGCAGTTGTTGCTGATGAGATCAGAAAGCTTGCAGAAACTAGTAAGAATTCAGTCAATAATATATCGGAATTAACGAATAATATAAACCACTTAGTAAGTAACACAATGACAAAGACAGAAGAAAGTGCTGATTGTATTAAAGAAAGCATGCTCTTGGTTCATACGGCAAGCAATACATTTGGTAACATCTATTCCACGGTGAATAAGACCAATGTTCTTGTACAGAATATGATTGAGAAAGTAAAACACGTGGACAATGTCGCAAGCACCGTAGCAGCCATTACAGAAGAACAGTCTGCTAGCGCAGAAGAGATTTTAGCTACCACAGAAAGTCTTGCCCAACATGCAGAGCAAGTAACCTCCAATAGTGAATTAGTAGGAAAAGATGCCATGGAACTAGCTGTAACAGCAGAAAATCTTTCAAAGCAGATTCATATATTTAAGATATAGACCAAGAATAACCGCCATTGATTGACAGGAGAAACCTGAAAGTTTCGCTATCGATCAGTGGCGGTTATTTTTCTGAATGCTATCTCTAAGCTTTAATAGATGCTACCTTAATGTAGAACGAAATCCATAATAGCTTCAGCTGTTTCTACTTGTTGCTGAATAGATGTAATGTCTGCCATCCCATCTCCTTTTTGCTCCCCATAAGCTCCAAAGCCTGCATGGTTACCGCCCTCTAAAACCAGTTCTATCAAATCCACTGGTAAATTGCTTCTATTCTTCTTATATGATTCTTTATTCAGAATCCCATCTTTATTACCAAAGATACTCAAAACTCTCATGGAGCTAGAAGAAAGATCTGACGTAGAATATGACGCGAGTAAGATTAATCCTTCCACCTTATCCAGATTCTTGGAAGCGTAACTTGCTGCCATGCTTCCTCCAAGGGAGTGTCCCCCTACATACCAATGAAGGATGTCTGGATAGTCAAAAATATAGTCATCTGCTGCATCCGAATCAAATACTGCCAAATTAAAAGGCATTTTAGGAAGGATACAAAGAATACCCTTCTGCGCTATTTTTATCATTAGCGGTTCATACGCTGTATACTCCACTTTACCTCCTTGGTAAAATATCAGCGTAGTATCAGCATTACCAGGATCAAACACAAGCGTTCCATTGATGTTTGATATATCGATATTCGCACTCATAATTGCCGCTTCGATAGCGCTATTGTCAGCATGATTATAATCAGAAACATAGATAAGAAATGCACTGGCAGTAATTAATAGAAATACTGCAAACCCAATTATAAGTTTCTTACTAGTTTTCATTTTCTTTTTTTCCTTCATAGACTTATCCTCTTGTATTCATTATTTTATGATTATCACCAATTAGCATTTTCATTAAGTATCTTACTCGAATAGTTTAGGAAGTACTCCATTATCTATTAATCCACATAGCAAATTATTCTCACTGTCTAAGAGTGCAGTAAAATCCTTATCCGCTTTGCGTAATATAAGCAGAAAGTTACTTCCATCTTTATTTATTAAGTCATATGCTTCCCAATTTTGATCCATCCCATCAAGTATACTATTCTCAGATAAACTGATAAGCATCTCAGAGCTGTAACCTATATTTTCCTGTTTTAATATCTTCTCTATCGTCTTGCTTTGCTTTACTGTAGCATTTGTAGCTACTTGCAGAGCAGTTTTCTTATTAGCGATTAAAATCACGAACATTAATATGGCTATTAACAACAACCCAACGCATAACACTTTATTCTTCATATTATTCCTCCCCGTACCTATTAAAACACAAAATGGTTAACTAGTAGATAGCCTATGTAAAATACTGCTCCAAGTAAAATACAAACAATCTTATTCAACTTCTTATCAAATAAGATCTGCTCTCGTTGTTCCAGCGTATCATAGACAAGTGATTTACTATCTCCCACAATTCTGCCTTTCCCATCGGTAAAGCTATCTGAGTAGAGCGCATACACATCTAGAGCGATAAAGATTAGATATACTACTTGTACTATGAGTGCATAACCCAAACCAAGGACATCTAAAACGATAGACGTACAGCCTATGATTAGATAAATAACCCCTGTAATATATTTTCCAACGTAGAGCCTATGTAAACCCAGATTACCAAATATCAAGGTCAGTAACAGTGTTATCATTTGGCTCTTATTGCTGATATCCTCATCATCAATGTTCATTACAGTGTACCTCCCCTATACATATGTATTCATTGTATCCCTATTGACATTAAATTACAATAAAGTATTCATCATACATAATCAAACAGACCTAAACTCAATAGAGATTAGGTCTGTTTACAGATTAGACAAACCAGCTCTTTGATTACCTTAAGTATCTCTTCTTGCGCATCTACTCCTGTTTCCCAAATTGTCTTTGGCAAGTAAGTATTCTCAATGAGGTCAATTCCTAAGAGGGTAACAGCCCAAGTAGCTGCCAGTAAGTAACGCCCATAAATAAAGCTCATATGAAAACCATCTCTGCATAGAGATAAACCTCCCTCTTCATATACAAAAGGAGGTATTTTACGAACAGCCTGTATCACATCCCCACAAGGGATCAGCTCTATATGCTCTTCTTGTGCTACATAATCACTACATTGAGTGATTTTTTCATACATTTCCTGCTGAGAATTATGATAACGTGCAAAACCTCCGTGTTGACTGTCAATCTCATAAGCCCAGGTTTTATGTAGATAAATCTTTGCATCAGGGTTTGTCTCTTTGCATAGACTTATCACTTCTGTTAGCCAAGGATAATAGGTCTCTAACTCACCACTCAGATAGCTTACCTGCTGTGTTACAATATAATCCCATGAATCCTCCAACAAGATCTCATCAATCGATACCATCCGATCGGTATGATCACCATTAAGTTCATAGCGATATGCTTTCTCCTTTGTTCGGATATTCCTACCATGTGTTTCTAAAGAGCAGCTTCCTATGTAAAGGTTAACCACTTTCGTGTCAACACCTGAACACTTAGCGATCTGGTGCAGATAATGTGTGGCATCCTCTGAAAAACTGTTCCCGATTGCTAATATCTTAATTTGTTTCATTGATCTAGCGTCTCCTTTCATGACTTCAAAGATACGTAAACAATTCAAATATCCCATAGGATAAGTAAATCCCACGATTCAAAACCTCTGGTACATACAATATTATTTATCGCAATTTACCTATTATTATAAGTCCCTCCAAAAGAATGTAACCATACCTAAGGATAAATCCTTATGGTTGAATGCTTATTGTACCCTTAAAGTGAAAGAAGGTGTGACTCTAACGATTAAAGGAAAGGTTGAAACCTTCAACAAGCCTGTCATTGGTGGTAAAGTGGTAGGAAAAATTAGTGTATGGTAAGCACATGATTAGTATGAGTATTTAAACAGCGTACGGTAGTACACTTAATATTAATAGCGCAATCCATGGGAATAAGGTATCTCGATGGGTTGCGCTTTTTTTTTGCAAAGCAATTATACATATCAATGTTGTAGTCAGAAATTTATTTATGTAACGGAGAAGCTGGTAAGGGCTTTGCAGTTGTATCTGGAGATAAAGAAATTGGCAGGTCAATCAGCTGATTCTACCAGTTACATTGATGGAGTGGTACGTGATCTTCAGGTGGTAGTAGCAAATGCTGTTGAAAGTATTAGCAAAGTAAATAACCTCTCTAAGGAACAGATGGAGAGCGTATTGAATACCAAGCGTAAATATGAGGAAATTATGTAGCAAGTACTGAAGAAGCATCCTCTTCCATGTTGGAACAGAGTACTTCTATGGAAGAGATAACTCAGTCAAGCGAAAAACTCACCCATCTGGCTGAAAATCTTCAGGCTATCATCCATAAGTTTATGACAAAGTAATTTAGAACCAGTTTTTAGGGCTTGCATTCTCATAATACACTATAAATGCCGGCCCTTTCTCTTTCATACCTGTGGTCATCCACATCTTATACTCGTATATATGTAATAAGATTAGAACCCCATAATCTGATATGCCCCATTTATCATATAGCTTTGAACTATATGTACTCATCGATTCTGGAACTGTATTATAGACCGCCACGACGATAATCTGAGCACTTGTAAGCTCATTTAACTTTTTCGCGTGCTCATAGATATATTCTTCGGTCTTTTCTGAAAAGGCACCATAATAGTCATTAACATAATAATATGTACTTGGGTTGGGTAATTCGAATACTTGTTTACCAACGAAAAAACTATATGAGATAGGCAATACACAACTGTTCATGACCTGATTGGATATCATAACCCCCTGTGATTTACTAACTAACCAAGTGAACAGAAACCATAAAATACGAGATTAAGTTTGATTCTAGCTATAATTATTATAAATTCACACATTAGATGTGAGTCCCGAAAGACTCACATCTAGAATCCCTTGTAATGAGTTTCAATAATATCCTTATATAAACAACCTATGTCATCCCATTAACTCTTCTTTAATCTTGCGTACAAAAATCCCCATAACGTAATCAATACCACCATATAAGCAGCCACTATCACAAGAGAATCTAAAAGTGTTACCCATCTTAGCATCAGTCCATATACTAGTATAATTAAACTTGCATATAGATTATGGGAAAGAGAAAGAATGGAATGAACGGTTGACCGGCCTTCATCTCCGATCCGTGCCTGAATATAATCCTCACCAATGACATCACCTGCAGACATAATAAGATAAAAGAGTCCATATACACTCATGATTACATTAAACTTTAGTAACCCTGCAAGTGCAAGACAAACAGAAGCAAGTATACAAACTATAGCTAATATGCTTATTGCATCCATCTTTCTACTTATCTTTTGTATTGCTTTCTTTATGCCATGAGCCATGTATCCACCAATTGCAATCAATAAAAACCGAACCGCTGCCCATATACCGATACCAGCTGTGGATAGCCCATAATCTCTTGCTATGAGCTGATCATATTCATCCAATATTCCTGCAGTAGATACAACCGTTATTAGCAATAATGAAAATATCAATATCTCCTTGTTTTTGAGTAAAAAGGAAAAAGCTTCTCGTAAAGTATCATGATTCGTATCCTTGGGCAGTTCCTTGTTACGACTTTTGTAATAATTAGCTTCCTTATACGTAAAAGCAATTACTGCCGATATTAAGCCAGAAATTATGGATAATAACAATGCCGCATTATATGAATATTCCATTCCGATAAAACCACCAGCCACAGAGGCTATGATATTACCAACTCCGCAAAGAAATCTACCCCTTCCTAAGCAGCGATCAAAGGTATTCTCTTTTGATTCGTGTTTCAAAGAATCATAAAGCAGGGCTTCTTCTGCTCCTGATATGAAAGCTCCTCCAATTCCCCAGAATACAAACCCTATTGCATACATAAAAAAACCATCTGAGAAAAGCCATGTAAGATAACAGGCACCTTGAAATAAGCTACCCATAGAAACAAGTAATTTCCTGCTCCATCTATCAGCTATAATACCAGAAGGTATCTCTAATACTACCATCGAAATGCTCCAGATTGCCAAAAGTGCAGATATCTGCTGAACCGAAAACCCCTTATCTTGAAACATAAGTATATATAAAGGATAGATTGGCATCAAATCATTAAATAATTGTCTAAAATAAAATTTTCTTACGTTCATAAATCCTCCATATTTGTAATGAGTATATTTAATTGAATCTTATAAAAATCAATCTATCTATCATTATTTAACGGTGGACCTCGAACTAATTGGCATTACTGTCCCGTATCAAACCATAATCTCATAGCATAACCTCCATATAATATATTTTTCACATATTACCATTTGCGCTAATTATTGTCAATAATTTTTGTTTAGTTCCCTAATTATCTCAGAATCGTTGTTTTGATAGGTCATTTGTAAAGCGACATGCCAGTTTGTAAGATGAGATATTATTTTTTTAGAAGAGAAGGTTTTAGCAAGATGTCACCAGCGGCTACTGGCTCACATCCAAGTTTACGTAAAATCTCTTCTCCATGGTAGAAGCTGAATGTTTCGTATGGACTACGATTGTTCAGCTTCTTTCTTTTGAAAGAATTAATGTGATTCATCAATCCGTTAAATCAGTCCTCTTACTAAATGGCGAATGGTTAAATTAATTTAATTCACAACAATCTCAGAATAGAGGAATATATAAAAAGTACATACAAAAAAACTGGCACACACCAATCTTTTGTAAGCTAAGATGCAACCTCTTAGCAGGTATATAATTAGCTACTCAAAAACTGTTAGTTGTGGTTGTAAGGGTTGTGACAATTATAGCCATCCAAGGATGATATCTGTCTTCTATATGATCAAACATTTTTAAAGTTGGTAATATATGAAGGATTAATTGATTGTGGTAATCGCACTTGGATATATATGGTAAGTTTTCCCTTGACATATATTATACGATTGTGTAATATGTGTATATAAGTCATTACACAATTGTATAACGGAGGTTTTTATGAAAAAACTAGGAGATGCAGAACTTGATATTATGCAGGTTCTTTGGAAAGAAAAGAACATGGTTACTTCGAATTATATTTTGAATGAACTGAAAGGAAAACGTGATTGGGGCCTGTCAACCTTAATGACCGTCCTGTCTAGATTAGTAGATAAGGGATTTATCGATTGTGACAAAAGTACTCGTACTAATATGTATTCACCATTGATTGATGAAAATGATTATAAGATGCAGGAAAGTAAAAACTTATTAAGTAAACTATATGATAACTCTATTCAGAGGATGATTACTACTCTTTACAATCATAATGTTATTGAACATACTGATTTAACTGAACTACGACACTTTCTTGATGAATTAGAAGCGGAGGACAAAACATGATGGAACAGCTATTTTTATCCATACTATCAATATCGCTGACCACGGGATTAGTAGTTCTTATATTAAACCTGTTCTCTTCTACTCTGAATCGTCATTTCAATATGAAGTGGAAGTATTGGATATGGATGATATTGGCCATTAGGCTATTGATACCTTTTAACCCAGAAGCAAATTTCCAGCAAATTAAACTTCATGTCCCAGATCTTAATATCAGTAGCGCGTTCGACAACTTACAGGCAAAAGAGATTACACTCTCACTTGATTTTAATTCAGAAATAAAACGAGATGAGTTAACCCTATTACATATCCTTCCCATCCTATGGTATCTCGGCAGTATCCTTTTTTTACTGATACATACGATAAGCTATTGGACTTTTAAAGGAAACCTATTACGACATAGCAAGCCTATCAAAGATGAAAAAATTTTACAAGAGCTAAGAACTATTTCCACGAGTCTGAATTTATCAAGGAACATACAGGCACTAATTAGTTCCACTACATATAGTCCTATGATTTTGGGGTTTCTTAAACCAATATTAATTTTACCAGCAGAACATTATAAGCCAGAAGAACTTACCTTTATCCTCAAGCATGAATTAATCCATGTAAAGCGACATGATAATTACTATAAATTGATACTATTAATCACCAACGCTTTTCATTGGTTTAATCCTGTAATCTATCGAATGGTGAAAGAAGCAACGATCGACTTAGAATTATCATGTGATCAAGAGGTCATTAAAGATTCTAGTTTTTCACAACGGAAAGCATATACGGAAACAATTTATTCAAGCATTCAGAAACTGGATAGAAAGAAGATAGTGTTATCCACACAATTTTATGGAGGAACCAAAATTATGAAAATGAGATTTGAAAATATTCTTGGAAAACAGCATAAAAAAAATGGATTCCTAATGATGCTAAGCGTCATTCTTTTAACTTTGACTTCTGGATTATTACTTGCATGCACAAGGGAAAATTCATCCTTAACCAAGAGCGATACACCGGTAGCTACTAACAATAACATATCCTCCGCTTTGGATCAAGCTAGTAATGTGAATGAAAGTATCACTGCCACACCAGAACCTACCATTGCAGCTCCTACTGGTATGGAAAATCTGTCTGAGGATGCCAAAGAAATAAAAGACCTAGTAGAAGAATTCGCAAGCGCATATTTTAAGGGTGATGCTGAAATGATAGCACCTTTTCTTGCCAGCTCCTATGAAGTAGAAATCAAGGTATATTCTAATGCTGAAAAGAGTTCCGACATAAGCGAAACCACGTTAAAGGGCTTATCTTCTATCGATAGGAAACAAGTGAATGATGTAAGTGTGGTCTCCTTAGAGTTTAAATCTTCTGCTGAGGATGATTCCTTCAAATATCTAACCATTGAACTGATCAAGGAAACTCAAGGTTGGAAAATATCTTACTATGGTATCGAAGGTTAGTCTACCTAATAAAAAGTAACAGTGAAAAAACACTCTAAAAAAGGATTTCTAACTCATTTCCGTGAGTAAAAGTCCTTTTTTTAAGAGTTAAAAAGTTATTGACTATGACGTTAGGTCATAGTGTATTCTTAAGAAAAGGAGGATATCAGAGATGACGATTCATGAATTGGCCAATTTCAGTGGATGTAGCATCAGAACTCTACATTATTATGACAAAATTGGATTATTAAAACCATACAGCAAAGAACAGAACGGTTATCGCAAGTACAACGAAGATTCTCTGATGCGTTTGCAACAGATCATGTTTTATAAAGAAATGGATTTACCACTAAAGACCATTAAAAGTATTATGAATCAACCTGATTATGACCGAAGAGAAGCAATTAAGGAGCAGAAAGAATTGCTCATGGCAAAAAGGAACCGCCTATCTAGGTTGATCCAACAGATGGAACAAATTCTGAAAGGAGAAGATATCATGGATTTTACTATATTTGAGCATAATGAGTTGGAAGATGTCTTAAGAAGCAGAATCACGCAGTTAGATGATGAATACCTACAGTCTTTAATCAAAGAATACGGAAGTCTTGATGATTGCATTAAAAGTATCATGAAAAATGAAGATAAGGTTAGAGAAACTGCGATCGAACATTTTGGAAGTTTGAAGAAGTATATTGATTCTTTAAAGCAAGCCCCTTTACCTAAGAAAAGTATGGGTGAATTGCAAACAAAATTGGATGAGATTGTAAAACAAATCGCAACATATCACAACAAGAACGATGTGAGCCTACCAGAGATTCAGACACTTGTTTTCGAGTGGAAAATTACGTTTCAACAAATGTTTCAGATGGAGGATATTACAGAGATTTTTCGCCAAATGTATCATGGTTATATGGAGAATAGCGAAATCATAAAAGCGATGGATGACATCTATGGTAAAGGTGTAACGGTATTTGTCGGTAAGGCTATGGAATACTTTGATACCAAACATCAGAATAAATTGTAAGCTTTTATAATCAGTCCAAATATCGTTTAGGTTTGCTAATAAAGAAAGAATTGCTGAAAGGAGACAGATTACGATCTGTCTCCTTTCAGTTCAGGGAAATTTTCCTTTAAGCTTTGAAACATCAATCCCGGAAGAAGGTGATTATTATTTCAGATATTATTGTTATAATTACATTAATTATCTGTATCATAGCGTTCCTTGATCAACGCTACGCAAGAAAGAAATAGCGGACTATTAATTTATATTTTGTCTATAAGGGACTGCCTTTTGGGCATCTCATACCTACACTCTCATTACAATTTTATCCCCTTTAACGCTCTTTATTCTCGTCAAATAATTACACAGACGTTTGAAACATTACTTAACACAACTTGTTATCTCTTTATACAAAGCAAGTGTTTTACTATATTCAACACCATACATAAAATAGTAGTCTATCTGGTTCATACCTTCCGTAAAAATGTAGGGACCATACATTGAAATATTACAACACATTACAGTATTCTCTGCAGCAATTCCCAAACCATATCCTTTGTCAGAAATCAACAATGGCATGCGAAGGTATCTACTGCCAAAAGAAATGTAGCGTGCCTTCTGATCCATCCGCTCTAGATCATCATTAAGAATACCTTTGGCAGATAATTTCTCATTTTTAGGCCAATCAAAATAATTCCAGGTCTGAGATCGATTGCTATCTAGTTCCATCTGTCGTGGTAATGTACTTTTTTCCAGTAATAGTTGCTTTCCCTTGTTATCGGCAAACTCAAGGACACCTGTCTTTTTCTGGATTCTGATGATCACTTGTCCTGTGGTGATTTCAAACTGTGTGTTACTCTCTCTTGCACTCCATGTTACCTGCTTATCCGGTATATAATTCCAATATCCTGGCATAAAGTTTGCTGTCTGGCCTCTTTGAAACTGAACTCGAATCATTGCTTCTCCCACCGGAGTAAGACGTAAAATCCCATAACTACTAACCAGATCCATGTAATTTTTCGTTCTTTTCACCCATCGTATAGAACTATCAATTCGACTATGTCCTTTTGGATACAGCATACTATTGATTGGTACATCATTAAATTCATATGGGGATTCATTGATTGGTACACCTGTTTTTGTTTCGAATTTATTGTACTTCTTCACTGGTCCTTTCACACTGTTACTAGAATCCGTCTCTTTATTTACTTGTTTCTTAGTTGAAGATACTCCATCGGAATCGTCTTTGGTCGATGTCTCAGAAGTAGCGTTAGGTGTTATATTATTTTGTACTTGTTTTTTTATAAGAACACTTGCATGATTTACCAGTGTTCTCTGATAATACTTATCTAATAAAGCTTGTTTTTTCTCTTCACTTTCTAAATCTACCTTTTTATATGGCGCTCTCTTAGGTATGCTCTCACTCATAAGAAACTGCATACGTTTTTCTTCTGATACTGGCATTGCAATCAATTCCGTTAAGTCCCCCAAGTGAACCACTGCTAATTCATGAAGTGCACGAGTTGCGGCTACGTATAACAACTTTACATACTGATCCTTTGCGGGATAGTGATCGATCGAAGGATCATAGATAAGTACTGCATCAAATTCCAATCCCTTCGTATATTCCACCGGAAGTACCATAACCCCTCGCTCAAATTCAGCTGTCTCTAAATTACTATCCGTGATTGCTATGTTACGTTCCAGTTGTTTGGTTACCGTGGCAGCCTCCATCTCATCATGACAAATCACAGCAATTGTCTCGTGCCCCTCATTCTGCCATCCTACAATGATCTCTACCGACTTTTGTATCATGTCCTCTTCTTTTTCACAGGAACTTACACTTACTTCATTTCCATGTCGAAGAATTGGCTCTATAGGGTAAATTGGAAAATTGCCATGCCTTAAAATTTCGCTGGCAAAGGTTGAGATTTCTACGGTATTTCGGTAGCTTTTTTTCAGTAAGCCAAAGCTATCATACACTCCTGTCAATACGAGTTTTTTTAGCTCTTCCCAGTCATTTAGCCCATACCCAAAATGGATATTCTGAGAAACATCTCCCATAATCGTATAAGTACAGCCTCTCAGACAGTAGGTCAGTGCTCCATAGGCCATCATTCCAAAATCCTGTGCCTCATCAATGATCACATGACTTGCTTCACAGATTCCATCAATTTCTTTGATCCGCTTATACAGAAATGCAAGTGCTGCTAAATCATAGACATCATACGTATTTTCCTTCCTCGTAATAGTAGTACCCTTATCTGACTGTGCTTTAAGAAACTCAGCATACAAATCGTAAATCGAACCTTTCCATTTGTCTTTTCCAAAATGAAACTGGCACATTTTCTGCAGCTCTTTTTTCTCTTCTGCTGTATAGGAAACATATCTTCCTGACAACTCATTTTCTAACTTGGTTAGTAGAAGCTCATTTAATCCATTGATTTTTCCCTGCATAGATAACTTAGAATTTTCTTTGATATAAGTCTCAATCCTTTGTTTCTCTAATAGTAAGACTCCATTCTTTTCGACTCTAACTTCCTCTACAGGTATAATCTTTTTCTCATAATCCCAGCAGAACTTCTCTAAATCATGAAACCATTGAAAGCTGCCTTTGATATAGGCAAGCTCGTCCTTTTGAGCAAGGGCACCAATTTTGTGAATCGTTGGCTCCCAGTCTTCATAAAGTAAACGGACAAATAATTCTTCCATTGTCATCTGTGCAATTCCATACACATCAAGATCTGGCAATACACTAGTAATGTAATTTAACAGAATTCGATTGCTTCCGATGATATAAAAATCCTGAGGACGAAACGCCTCATAATTATACAGAATATACGAGATACGGTGCATCGCCACCGTAGTTTTACCGGAACCTGCAACTCCTTGAACAATTAAATTGGTCTTCGGTGACATTCTGATAATCGCATTCTGTTCTTTCTGAATCGTTCCAATGATTTCTCCTAAGACTGCCTTCTTACTTTTCGCTAAATACTTTGTCAAAAGGTCATCATTGGCTACTACATCGGAGTCAAAAAAATCAATTAACTTCTCTCCATCGATCTCATAAGTTCGCTTTCGTTTTAGATCAATCTCATAAGTTCCTTGATTCTTTACTTCATACGTACATGGACCAATCGAATTTTCATAATAAACGGAGGCAACTGGCGCTCTCCAATCAATGACGAGAGGTTTCGAATTGTTTTTTGCGATACCAACTCGTCCAATATAGTAGCTTTCTTCTTTCCGTAACTTTGCGTCAATAAAATCAATTCGCCCGAAATATGGCTTCTTTCTTGCTTTTAGACAACGTGACAAGTCCCGTTGACTTTCCTTGAATTGAGATTGGGTATTGAACCACAAAGCCAAACCTTCCTTATCATTCGTATCATAGATTTCCAACTGATCCTTAAGCTGTTCCGCTAACCCTTCATAGTGTTGAATCGTCCATTGCAGATTATCCTCAGCCACCTGAATAATATCAGCTAGCTGTTTTTCTTCCTCTACTCTACTTAAACCATAAATGGTTTTAGTATTCTTTTCTTCCTTCATGATCTTCTCCTTTATTCAAAGATTCACCCGTTAGACATATCCTACCATTTTAAGCTGACTTGAAAAAGTAAATTCCAGTGCGGAACTAAATTCCACCGCCCTTTAAAAAACGTTGAAAACTTCATATTTTCTCAGGTAAAAATGTCTGATTCCTGTTATAATGTATACAATCACCCACAA
>JAEYWQ010000118.1 GCA_023428885.1 Bacillota bacterium | reverse complement strand
CTATTATTTCCGTTTCACAACTACATTCTCGATTTCATCCATGTAAAGATAACCTCGCGCGCGAAGTCCCTCCTCCATGACAATCTTCCATTCCTTCATTGACATCTGTAATACCTTCTTACTCTTAAGGTAAAGAAATAATTCCTTATTCCATTCCAGTTTTGCACCATAATCAATGGTATACATATTCTTACGATCAATCGCCTCAATTTCTTCTAAGGTTTTAATCATACGGTACACTGTTGCGATTCCTATGGTAGGATCAATCACATTTGCTTGATAATAGATTTCCTTACAGCTAGAACAATCCTTTTTTAAGATTACATCTATTATAATTTTTCTTTGATTTGTGATGCGATAACCTTTTTGTCGTAAGATCTGAATTATCTGATCCCTATGGTGGATTAATTGCTTCACAGTTTGATTGTCATACATATGTGTTGTCATAAATTTAGCCCTCCAAATACCAAGAATGAAAACTCATCTACATTCTTAGTATGCAAACCTCAGAGTGTTTGATGTTGATACACTCTTTACCTACAAGTTCTGGTGATGCATGTTTGCGATCATTTAGAAGATGAGAGTTGTAATGCCACGCACAATCAAGGCAACCGTATAAGCAGTTACCATCTGAACGCTTACAGCCCCCAGAGTTAATTTCCATGTCTTTAGTTCTCTCTTCATTGCTCCTACTGCTGCAAAACAAGGCATACACAATAAGTTAAATATCATAAATGCATAAGCGGCTGCTTTACTTGGGATATCTTCTCTCATGGTTTTAAGAGCATTCTCATCTTCACCTTCAAATAAGATAACCTCAGAATAAATGGTATAAGCCTCTTCGTCATTAAAAGTTCCATCGGTAAATCCTAACTCTTCAAGTTCCTCTGTACTATAATCAGCAAAGAAATCTTGAAGATATTCTACACTTACATCTTCATCATAAAGCTGTGCAAATGTTACTACGACCATTTCTTTTGCAATCCAGCCTGTTGCGATTGCCACGGTTGGTCTCCAGCCACTAAATCCTAATGGGCGGAATACTGGTTCTATCACGTCACCAACGGATGCTAAGAAGCTTTCATCCAATTCGCTTAAGATAGAATTATCTTCATTGTTACTTGCGTTCTTTCCGTTAAAAGAATCAACATTGAAGTTTGTTAATATCCAAAGTAAGATTGTAGAAATAAAAATTACTGTACCAGCTTTTACTACAAAGCCTTTTACTTTCTCATATCCATGAATACCAATGCTCTTTAGGGTTGGTATACGGTATTGAGGAAGTTCCATGATAAAGTTGGATGCTTTGGATTTATATACTACTTTATTTAAAATTAAGGAAACTACGATAGCAACAGCAATTGCTAACATATAGATAGAAAAAGTAATTGCTGTTTTATTGGACTCTGCAAAGATAGTGGATACAAACATTGCAAAGATTGGTAATTTAGCACCACAAGGCATAAATGTTACTACAGTTGTTGTAATTCGACGATCCTTTTCTGAATCTAGGGTTCTAGTAGCCATGATTGCAGGTACACCACAACCAAAGCCCATTAATAATGGAATGAAGGAACGACCTGATAAACCAAATTTACGGAAGATTCTATCCATAACAAAGGCAACTCTAGCCATATAGCCGCTGTCTTCTAAGAAAGAGATTAAAAGGTATAATACAAGTACCAATGGAACGAAGCCGAATATTGCACCGATACCATTCATGACACCATCAATTACAAGAGAATATAACCAAGGTGACGCACCGCTAACTAAACCTTCTACCCAAGAGGTAAGATAAGCAAAAGCAGTCTCTACCACTCCAGCCAACCAAACACCAGGGCTTGGTAAGCCTTCAATAAATAAGAAGTTTTCACTAAATGTAGCAGCAAACATCATATACATAACAAGAGCAAAAATCGGTAATGCCAAGAAACGATTGGTTAAGATCTTATCCAGTTTATCGGATTTGCTTTCTACATGACCAAGATGCTTTTTCTTTACAGCGTCTTTTGTAAGTGTGGCAATATATTGGTATCTAGCATCTGCAATTGATGCTTCTGCATCAAGTTCTAATGACCTCTCTGCTTCCTCTACAATTACTTTTATGTTTTCATGTTCTTGCTCTGATAACTGTCCCATAACAATGTCATCAGATTCAAACAGCTTAATTGCTTTCCATTCTTTTTCTTCCTCAGAACCTTCTTGCAATACATCTACAATCTGGTCAATAGCAGACATAATCACGTCAGGGTAATAATGAATAGGTAATCTAGTGACTTGTTCCTTCGCCACCTTACTTGCAACTTGCATCAGTGTCTGAATACCCTCTCCTTGGCGAGCCGCAATTGGTACGACCGGAACATTAAGTAATTTACTTAACTTCTCACAGTCAATGACATCACCACGCTTGCTTACTTCATCCATCATATTGACCGCAACAACCATAGGAATCTTCGTTTCAATAATCTGTAGTGTTAAGTATAAGTTTCTTTCTAGGCTTGTTCCGTCAACAATATTAATAACAACATCCGGTCTTTCTTTTACGATATAATCTCGTGCAATAATCTCTTCTGCTGAGTACGGTGATAAAGAATATGTACCTGGTAAATCTAAGATTGAGATTGATTTATCTTTCTTATATGTACCCTCTTTCTTATCTACTGTAACACCAGGCCAGTTACCTACATGCTGTTTTGAACCTGTTAATTCATTGAATAATGTTGTCTTACCGCAGTTTGGATTACCTGCGAGTGCCATCTTAATTGACATGTTACTTCCTCCTAATTGAATTTATTGGCTAATAACAATTTGAGTAGCTTCTTCTTTACGTAAACTCAATTCATAACCACGAATGTTAACTTCCATTGGATCTCCTAGTGGAGCTACTTTAATTACCTTGACTTCGATTCCAGGTGTCACACCCATCTCCATCAATCTTCTCCGCATCGGCCCTTTTTCACCAATTGAAGTTATCTTTCCACCTTGGCCAGGCTTTAGTTCACTTAGTGTCATAACATATCCTCCTACTTAACCATTAGTTTAAATTTATTTTAATTATGCTACCATAATCATAGCGGCTAATCCTTTGTTTAGTGCAATTCGTACGCCTTTAATTGCTAGTATCATACCACTTGGACTATCTCCAACAACCTGCACCATCTCACCACGAACAAAGCCGAGATTGCTCAAGTGTCTTCTCATCTCATCCTTGCCTCGACATTCCACAATCATACGTTGCTCGCCTGGAACTACCAATGCTAATGGCATATCATTACCTCCACTCATTTATGATTAATTTGATATTGATTCTCAATTACAAAGTGAGTATAACATGGTAATTTTACTATGTCAATACATATTTGATATTAATTCTCATTTACTTTTCTATATAACTACATTTAATTTCTACAAGCCCAGTAAAATAGCGTCTTTGCGGCTGCTAGTATAAACTACCAAGAAAATTGTATTTTTTACTTAGAAAACTAATAGCTATTTTTATTGATAGGATACTCAGAGGATTTTTATCAACAAGATAAGTCAACTATTGCCTCATTCTAAGGAAATTCTTCAGAATTTCCTAGAACAAAAGTGTGCTTCGCACACTCTCGCGATGTAGTTTAACGTAAGCGCACACTTTTGTTCCGCGCGTGAAGCTGCGCATCATGCCCGAAGGGCTTTTTATTTAATAGGAAATGCGATGCAATTTCTATTAAATAAAAAAAATTCCCTACAGATTATCTGATAGGGAACCTTTCATGTTTCATAGAAGTACAACCTTGTCTTTAGGCACTCTTCTCCTTGATATTAGATACTTTAAGTTTAATATTAATAATTTCATTTGCAGTATGAATTGCGCTCTCTGTACTTGCAAAGAAACGATCTTCTCCGATGGTGGTAAGGAGTCCTGAACTCCGTAATAATTTCATTGGTTGTTCATTAACCTCGGAATAGAGTATAAATATGTGCTTTTCTCTGCATCTTTTGTAGATTTGCTTTAAAGCATTCAAAGCAGTTGCATCCATATTCGGTACTGCTTTCATTTTAAAGATAATAATATTGGCATTATTCTGGATTTGATTGATAACATCCAAGAAAGTGTTGGCTGCTCCAAAAAAGAGAGGTCCATTGATTTCATACAATAAGATTCTGGAATTTATATGGGAATGTATACTTTGTTCCTCAACTGATTCCAATTCTTCCTCATCCTCTGTCCAATCTGGTTGGTATTCGCTACTAACATTGGCAATCTTTGTGGAGTCTGACATTCTACGGATAAATAAGAACATAGCAAACACCATTCCTATTTCAATTGCCATTACTAAATCAAACACAACTGTCAACACAAATGTCACTACTAATACAATAATATCGCTTTTTGTAGACTTTAATAAACTCTTAAAAGCACGCCATTCACTCATGTTATATGATACAACAAGAAGGATAGCAGCCAATGTTGTCATAGGAATTAGCTTCGCTAACGGCATAAAGATAAACATCATCAACATGAGTATAATCGCATGAGTGATACCAGCGATCGGAGTACGACCACCGTTCTTAACATTCGCTGCAGTTCTTGCAATCGCTCCGGTGGCTGGTATCCCTCCAAATAGTGAAGATGCAATGTTGGCAACTCCCTGTGCAATTAACTCCATATTTGAATTATGTTTTTTCCCTATCATTCCATCTGCTACAACGGCTGATAATAAAGATTCTATACTAGCTAAGAAGGCTATGGTGATTGCGGGTTGTATTAATTTTGATAACATGGAAGTCGTAATCTGAAAATTGCTCATGTCAATGAGGTGAATTGAGTTATCAATCTCTCCAAAGCGGCTACCAATTGTATCCACAGGTAAAGCAAAAACCTTTACTACTACTGTTGCTACAACTAAGGCAATTAGGGCTCCTGGGATTGTTTTGTTAATCTTTGGCCATAATACAATGATTAATAAAGAGAGCAGCCCGATCAGGACCGTATAAATATGTACAGAGGATATATTAGTAAAGTAGGCTTTCCATTTTTCAAGAAATTCTGAAGGAACTTCCTTAATGTTCAAACCGAGAAAATCATTGATCTGTGTGGAGAATAATACAAGAGCAATTCCGCTGGTAAAACCTGTGGTAATCGGATATGGTACAAACTTAATTACACTACCGAATCGCATCAAGCCAAAAAGTATCATGAAAATACCTGCCATGATTGTAGCAATCGTTAATCCTTGAATTCCATATTCTTTGATAATCCCATAAATAATAACTACAAAAGCACCTGTCGGACCGCCAATTTGAACCCGGCTTCCACCTAAAAAGGAAATGAAAAAACCAGCAATAATGGCTGTAATTAGCCCTTTTTCAGGAGTTACTCCGGAAGCAATCCCTAATGCTACCGATAAAGGGAGGGCAATGATTGCTACTATGACTCCAGCAACAATATCATTCATGACTTGTTTTTTTGATAATTCCACATCCCGGTGTTTTAAAATTGAAAATAACTTTGGCTTTAGCATGATTGTGTTAATCCTTTCCAAAAAATACTCCACATATTTTTGTAATGTTGGAAAAAACAGCATTGCAATAGTGAGTGCATGATAAATGCCTACCTGTCGTAAGGTAGGCATTTATCATGGTAAGACTTTTTTTCTGCTTTGTCAAGTAGAATCAA
>JAEYWQ010000103.1 GCA_023428885.1 Bacillota bacterium | reverse complement strand
CATGGAAGCCACCATACCAAAGTCAGCCGATTGGTATAAATCTCTTAGCTCTGCTTTGCTAAGCATACCTAGATTGGTGCCACCCTCGATATGAAAGCTTTTGGCTTCTCCATAATATTTGATATCCAGCTCAATCCCATCTCGTAAGAATAACTCCTTTACTTCTTGTAATATATATGGAATGATGCAAGGCAGGCGCTTTCCGTAATATTTTAGATAAACAGCAATCACTAATTTCTTCTTCTCACGATAGCTCATATAATCGCGCTCAATCTTTGGATATTCGGATTGCTCATATGGAAAATCAATCACGTCGATTGGTGAAACTAGCTTACAGTTTTTTTCTATCATTTCTTGATTCCAAGCACCCAAACTAACCATATGAAGTCCTTGTTCATATGTCTTCTTAGCCAGTAAGAACATCTCCCCAAAGGGATAGAAGTATGGCTCATAATCTTGGACAAAATACATCTTATAGCCAGAAAATTTCTTTGCATAAGATACGGTATCAAAGGAGCTAGCTACAATCACATCCGGTGACTTCTTTTGTTGTAACTTCTTAAAGGCCAAACTGGATACCAGGTGTCCTTGAAAGCCTTCTAGATTGCTGCTGGCACAGATTTGCATCTCTTCTTTGCTTTGATTTTTATATACTGCATAATAAACCTGGTAGCCTTGCTTACTAAGCTCGGTTCCAAGGCGAAGGATGGAAGTCTGCCCACCATGAAATCTTACCATTCGGGTAATAATAAATAGAATGGTTTTCACCTGTTTTGGTGGCTCATTAGCAATCACACTTGCATCATAATTGGCTAGAAGTGTATTGACACGTCTCGTATCAATCAGAGCTTGTCCTTTATGAAGTAAGCTTAACACCTTACGTTTTGATTCCCGAATCAATGCTTCCATATAGCCTCCTTGTATCTCTTATTTTCCTAATTTCTGCTCATATAAGTCACAAACCTTTGAAACTTCGCCTGTTGCCACAATTCTACCATGCTCTAGAATAATGGCATGATCACATAAGGAACGGACTTGTGCCAAACTATGTGATACAAATAATACAGTAATCTTTTTATCAAACATATCCTTAATCTTTTTTTCACTCTTTTTACGAAACTTCGCATCACCAACAGATAGAACCTCATCCAGAATCAGAATTTCAGGTTCCACTACCGTTGCAATGGAAAAGCCCAATCGTGCTTTCATACCAGAGGAATAATTCTTTAATGGTACATTGATGAAATCACCTAACTCAGAAAACTCTACAATTTCATCAAATTTCTCAGCAATGAACTGTTTGGAATATCCGAGTACTGCTCCATACAGATATATATTTTCTGCTCCGGTATACTGAGGATCAAACCCAGCACCCAGCTCTAACAAGGGTACGATGTTTCCATTCTTTAGTACCTTGCCTTCGTTGGCTTTTAATACACCTGCAATCACCTTTAATAAGGTACTTTTACCTGCACCATTTAATCCAAGGATACCTACTCTTTGACCTTTTAATACCTGAAAGGAAACCTCTCGTAAGGCCCAAAACTCATTGTACTTTATTTCTCTTCGGAATAACTTAATGACATATTCCTTGAGGTTATCTACTTTTTCTGTGCTCATATGAAAACGAACACCTACATTTTCCACTTTAAGTGCTATATTTTTATCCATTCATACCTCCAAGTTTCGTGTCTTATTGCCAGTTATCTTATATATAGAGCACAAACTTGTCTTGTTTCTTATAAAACATGATGACACCTACCACTAAGGTAATCACTGAAAAACCAACCGTATATATCATATAATTTACATTCATTGGATCACCAAAAATAGCATTTCTAAAATTCGTAATAATACCAAACAGTGGATTGTACTTTAGAATCCATGCATTCTGGGAACCTAATAATTTCTCTGGATCATAAAAGATTGCAGAGGCATACATGATTAACATCAAGATAACACCCCATAAATACTCCGTATCTCGGAAAAATACATCCATAGTGGCTAAGATAAAGCCTGCACCAATGGTTAGTATTAAGATAGTAATCATTGGAATGATGGCTTCCACCAGATGCCAAGTCGGTCGAATATTCTGTACTGCTGCTACAATAATCAAAACAATCAAGGAAATTAAAAATGTGATATAGCCTGAGATCGAAGATGATAAGGGGTAGATATATTTTGGAACATATACCTTTCGAATCATACTGCTATTCCTACGAATGGATTTTAATGCAAGCTTCGTACCATTACTAAAATAAGCATACAACAAACGACCACATAATATATATACAGGAAAGTGCTCCATAGTACTTTCTCGTAAGCTTGAGAATACAATGGTTAAAACGATCATTGTTAATAATGGTTCTAACATCGTCCATAAAAATCCCAAGACAGAGTTACGGTATTTTAACTTAATATCTTTTTTCACCAATTCATTTAACAGATATTGATATTTCTTAAAATTTGCGATTAATCTTTTCAAGTTTCCTCCTGTTACACCATAGTACCTTTCAATCCTAGGAAATTGTGACGCAATTTGCTACGATTGGAAAACTGCTACCTCATCATACACAGACAAAGCATCATTTGTCAACTGTAATGATATTGTAGCAGTCTTATTAGGCTTATTATAACGCTTTTCACACACTAAAATACATCACTAGTAAATATAAAACCCTTCTACTAATTGAAGTACAAACGGTTTACAGCGCTAAAAATTCCTCGTATGGATGCTCTAGTAATATTGGAACTGATACCAACTCCGAAGGTAGCTTTACCAGTTTCAGAATCCATTAGTTGAATGTATGCTGCTGCTTGAGCATTCGCACCTTCTCCAAGTGCATGCTCGCTGTAATCCAGAACCTTCATCTTCTTGCCGATAATCTCTTGAATTCCATGATGAACAGCATCGATTGGACCATTTCCGCTAGCAGTAAACACCTTCTCCACACCGTTCTTACGATAAGTTACAGTAACACTGGTGTCATAATTTTCATTTGCTTCTGACATATCTTCCATCTTAATCTTCACAAAGTGTAATGGCTCTTTCTTCTCTAGATAGCAAGCTTTAAACTCTTGCATGATTTGATCTGGTGCCACTTCTCCCTGTTTCTCTGATATCTTTTGAATGACATCTGCAAATTCCTTGTGCATTCCCTTTGGAAGCTTATAACCAAAGTAGGTTTCCATGATGAAGGCAACTCCACCCTTACCAGACTGGCTATTAATTCGAACGATTGGTTCATAATTACGTCCAATGTCTGCTGGATCAATTGGTAAATAAGGAACCTGCCAAATCTGGCTGTTACGATCCTTCATTGCCTTAACACCCTTATTAATTGCATCCTGATGAGATCCAGAAAATGCAGTAAATACAAGCTTTCCAGCATAAGGATGTCTTTCATGAACATGCATCTTGCAGCAAAGCTCATATACTTCAACAATCTCATTAATATTTTCAATGTGAAGCTCAGGATTAATTCCCTGAGAAAACATATTATAAGCTAAAGTTAAGATATCAACATTACCTGTTCTCTCACCGTTACCAAATAGTGTGCCTTCCACACGATCTGCACCAGCGAGTAATGCTAATTCTGTTATGGCTACTCCGGTACCACGATCATTATGAGGATGAACGCTTAAGATAATGCTTTCACGGTTTTTTAGATTTTTTGACATCCATTCGATCTGATCTGCATAAACGTTGGCGGTATTCATCTCTACCGTTGCTGGCAGATTAATAATCATCTTATTTTCTTTGCTTGGTTGCCAGATGTCTTGTACTGCCGTACAGATCTCTAAGGCAAAATCAAGCTCCGTTCCTGTAAAGCTCTCAGGGGAATATTCTAAGATGATTTTCCCTGGGAAATTCTTAGCGTATTCCTTCACAAGACGAGTACCTTCTTTGGCAATGTCAATAATTTCTTGACGGTCCATTTGAAATACTACATCTCTTTGTAAGGTAGAGGTGGAATTATAGATATGTACTACCGCTTGCTTCACACCTTCTAAGGCTTCAAAGGTTCTCTTTAGTAAGTGTTCTCTACATTGTACCAAAACCTGTATTACAACATCATCAGGAATCAATTTGCGATCAACTAACTGTCTTAAGAAGTCAAACTCAATCTGGGATGCACTCGGGAAGCCGACTTCGATCTCACGAAAGCCTAATTTAACAAGTAAATTAAAAAACTCAATTTTTTCTTCCACTACCATTGGTTCTATCAAGGCCTGATTACCATCACGTAAATCAACGCTACACCAAATCGGTGCTTTATTGATCTGATTTTGAGGCCAGCTTCTATCTGGTAACTCAACAACTGGATTTCTCTGATATCTCTTATAATTTAGCATTGTCATACCCTCCATGATAGTAAATATAATTAGTATATTCTGAGATGGTTCATTCTCTCTTTCTTAAGAAGCAAAAAAAGAATACTACTCTTTGGTATGATTATCAAAATTACTTACTAACAGCTTTGATAATGCTGTAAAGGCTTCTTCTTCCCTCTCACCATCACATATCAATTCCACTTCATCATGATTCCAATCACACTTTTTGCATTCACAGTACGGTTATCGGTTCGAAGTTCAATATTACAGGGAAAATTGATGGCTAAGTTGCATAGAATACCTGCTGGACGCAGATGTAATCCTAATTCACTTAAGATCACAATTTTTCCACTTACCATAACACATACCCCCTTTGGTTGAGTGTTTCACAATAATTTATTCCTTTGCATCCAAAATCTCTACGCTAATCGTCATTGGACGAACAGTTAAATTCTGTACATTTCTACATTCAATTGTTACTGAATGAAAACCTGCTTCATAGCCTTCTAAGTCGATATAAGGTTCCAGTACTTCTGGTGAAATGTCCGAAATCACTTGTTCTGGCCCCATAATATAAGTTGTTAAGGTACCAGGGGTACGAATGAAAGCATCGAATCCAGCTTCTAAGTTTCTAATTTTGATGAAGCTGACTGGAATGGATATTTCTTTCGTTTCTAATTTCTCAATCGAAGCTGTGATAGCAACGGAACTACTATCTCCAACAATCTTATACTTTGTAAGATCTAAATAATCAGCAATGGACTTGGTATCACGAATTGTCTCTTTGCTTAAGCTTACGTTGAAAGGTATGGTGATATAACCAATCTTATCTAAGTCTTCCTCTAGTCCTGCAACGGTAATCACCTTTGGCTCATGAACAATATCTGTGAGTGTATATCCATAATAAGGATTGCCCTCTTTGGATACAACAATTCCAATTTCTTTTGTTGGGAGCACTGTAGCAAAAACTTCAATATCTTTCGTCTGATAGTTTAGCTTAGTATCATCAACTGGATATCCATTCTCATCCAATGCTCTTGGGACAGTGGTGATCTCAAAGGAATTATTCGTTTGTTCAATCGAAACTTCAACTATAACCTCTCGTATTTTAGAAATCTGTTTTTTCGAACCAGAAATCTCAATGATATTAGGGTTTGCAACCATATTAGTAACATAGTAACCAGCTTGCGCAGATCCTGTGGTTTTAACATCCACACGGTAGGTCTGCGTATCAGCATCCTCCAGCGACAAAGTCATAACATCGTTCTGCTCCAAGATTTCTATATCATCTGGGCTGTAATTGGAGGATACTCTAGCTGTGACATGAATAGGTACAGCATAAACTAAAGACATCTGTCTAAAGTCTGCTATAGCCTCAAAATCTGTATTCTTTAAACTATCGATAATGGATCTCTTACCTCTAACTTTGATGGAAATAGTATTTCCGGATTCTACTTCATATATTTTGTTACTTTCTTCAAATACGTCAGTATTCACCTGAGTAACAGGAATATTATGAATTGTCGCAGTTATGTAGGGATCTTCTATATTCATAATAACAACCCACAGTACGACTGCCAAGAGAAAAGATAAGATCTTAAGTGGAATGTTTCTAGTTAGTACCTTTTTCATTCTTTTTCTTACCCCTCCATATCCTGAGCTTCTTGGTCTCCCCTGCAGATTTCTTCTGTACTTCTGCTAGTTTAACGCGAAGATAATCTCCATCAACGCTGCGAATTAACTGCCCTTGCCTAGCAATTGAAACTTTTCCAGTCTCCTCAGAGACAATAATGGTAAAACTATCTGTTGCCTCACTAATCCCTACCCCAGCACGATGTCTGGTGCCAAGATCCTTACTAAGTCTCATATTATCAGACAAGGGTAGATAGCAAGTTGCTGCAGTGATACGGTTACCTCGTATGGTAACCGCACCATCATGCAGCGGTGTATTGTGTTCAAATATATTAATAAGTAACTGACTGGAAACTATGGCATCCACACTGATTCCTGTTCTCTCATAATCTGTCAGCGAAACCTCTTGTTCAATCACCATCAGTGCACCTGTTTTCGTCTTTGCCAGTTCAAAGGTTGCTCGCACGATTTCATTCAAGGTTTCTTCGGAAAATCGCTCTGATTTATCTTTATTATCACTTAGATAAAACAAGGGTGACATAATGTTCTTTTGACCCAGTTGTTCCAATGCTTTACGAAACTCTGGTTGAAACAAGATAATAATTGCAATAATACCAACATTAATACCGCTAATAAAAATCCATATAATAACATTAAAATGAAACATGTTGGCAAGAATCCAAAAAAGGAGCAATATAGCTAACCCACGCATTAAAGCCCAAGCACGAGTCGTCTTTACCCATTTAATGAGGTTATAGATTAAGCATGCTAAAATTAGAATTTCAAAAAAGTCCGTTACCTTCATCTTCGGCAACGAAAGCCTAACTAAATAATCCTCAATAAATGTTTTTATCGTTTCCATGCCATCACATCCCCACTCAAAGTATCAATTAATCCCTGCTCCTTAGTAAGTCACTACGTTTTGCTTCTAATGTTCTACGCTCTAGTATTCTACGGTCAAGTTCCCTTGCAGAAGTAAAATCATCATCATCCTCTTCATCCTCTTCTTCCATAGCCGTTACCTTTTGAGCATTGATACGTTTTACCTTAACATTTGTCATGCTAACATTAATCTTAGGAACTGCTTTTACATAATAGTAATAGTCATCATCTTCAAATTGTACATTCTCAACAGCAGTATAATCAAGAACACGACGGAAGAACTGAATGATTACCACGATTACAGCAGAAATCAAGGTTCCAAGAATCATTGCTCCAATCTGCTTTGGTATACCAAGTTTTAAATCCACAATCAAGAAGCAGATGATCGTGGTAATAGCACCAACACCAATTGCAATTTCAAATGCATATTCGATTTTTAAACGGCGCACCACATAAACTACTGTAATAATAATAGCAAATACCGCTACCGTCATGATCAGCTGATTATTCTTTACTATCTTATCGATGACATTCAGATAAAGTGGAAGAATATCTTCTATCTCTGTAATATCTACAGTTGCCGTAATTTCACCTTGAATGATATGGATCAGATAATAAACAGCAACTCCACATCCTGCTGGTAATATAGTTAATGGTGTAGCAACTAATCCCAGTAAAATTGGAAATACATATGGAATATGCAAACCAAATAAAATTGGTATTCCTAAAACTACATACCCAAACTTCGGTGTAAATCTTACGAATAGCAAATACAAGACCAAAAACACAAAAATCATTAAGATAGACAACAACTTAGCTACCGAATAAACATGGGCTAAGGACAAGGCCATTGCAAAGAACACCAATACAGAAGATGGTGTAAATGCACATAATAATGATAATAACAATACAATTGTTATCTTATCGAATCTGGCATCATAGCCAATGGAATTATTAATAACCGTAAAGGTTACAAATGCCACGATAAATCGTAACACTGGATCTATAAACATCTGAAATTTCTGATAGAGTTCTTTTAATCGAGCTCGAAATTCTAGAATTTGCATCATAATAAAGTATCCTCCCTTTGTGATTCCAATCCTGTCCCCTCATCCTCCTCACGATAAATCGTGTTAAGTCGCTTCAGCATGCGAAAATATTGAGAAAGTTGTTTTCTGGACTTATCATATTTAATAGAATAACCTATTAGCGTACCGACCAATGCTACAGTCATAATAATCAAGTAGTAACCTAGAATGGTATTAAATATACCTTTATAATCTAGAGTCACCGCATTCTTTATTAAGTATTCCGAGCGATAAACTGCAATAATGATAAGAAGAAATAGATAACCAAACGTAGCACTCATTATTGTCTTCAGTGCATTCAACCGGACATAATCTGCTTTATAGTATTTGCTAAGTTTGATATCTTCCTTTCCTTGCTTCTCCTCATAGGTCGCAAGCTTGGTCATAATCCTAATCTTTCTGTTGTTTAACATTAAGAGCCTCCTAACCTGTACCTGATAAAAATACATCCATTTTGGCATGGTTGTACCCGAATCCCTACGTGATTCTTAAGGTTTGAATAGTTATATTCTTAACTCTTTCCTATCAGTTATACTGTATTTGGAAAAATACATAATTTATGGTGTGTATTATATCACATATAAGTTTGAATATCGAGTTATATTTTAAAATTAAGATATTTGTAACAATACCATAAAGGATGTCATCCCCATCCTTTATTCAAATAACTTGTTCATCAACTGCTTTGCTTTCTTTCTTCGTTCGTTCGTTTCCACATCATCGATCTGAAGCATTCCTTCAATTTCTTCCAGGATATCTCCCTCTTTCGCCTCCAGCGGTAAACGATACTTTGGTATATTCACCATAACTTTTTCTTCATTTTCACATACTGCAATCGTACCTTCAAATCTATCTATCGTATACTTCATAATGCCTCCTAATATATGTCCTTAATAGAATGATTACTTTATTTATATGGTTTCAGATTCCACGTAATCTTGCTTCCATCCGATGTGGCTATAATTGTTCCTTGTTCATCTGTTCGAAAGAACTCTATTTCTTCTTTCTTTAGCTTAGACAGGATTTCTTTATGAGGGTGTCCGTAGCTATTGTCCTTTCCTACAGAGATCACCGCATATTTGGGTGATACCGCTTTTAAGAAAGCATCTGATGTGGAAGTAGAGCTACCATGATGTCCTAACTTTAATACATCTGCTGCAAGATCCACTCCATTGGCAAGGATGTCTGCTTCAGCTTCTGCTTCTGCATCTCCGCACATAACAAAAGTATGTACTCCGTTTGTAACTTTAAGTCCAATGGACCAATTATTCAAATCATCTTCATAGTCTTTGTTCGGTGCCAGAAATGTTACCGTACAGTCACCAAGCATCACTTCGCTTCCGACTTTCGGTTGTTTTAAGGTATGACCTTTTAATATAGAAGCTTCTAAAAAATCACGGAATGTTTTTGAGGTATGCTCCTTATGAGCTGCGTAGATCTTAGATACTTCATAGCTCTCTATAACATAGTCCAAGGACCCAATATGATCCTCATGGGGATGAGTTGCTACGACATATTCCAGTCTTGTTACCCCTACCTTATTAAGATAATCACCTATAATCTCTTTATCCTCATTATTCCCACCGTCCACTAACATAAACTTTCCTTCACTCTCAATCAGGATGCAATCTGCTTGCCCCACGTCAATAAAATGTACTTTAAGTTCTGGGACCTGATCTGACTTCTGCTTTGGATCCGATACCTCTTTGGTAGGTGTGGTTTCTGTAGTTCCTGGTGTTTTGGTAACTGTTGACGCCTTCGTTGGATTAATTGTAGGGAGTGGGTCCTCATGATCGGCAGCGAACCGCCCAATCGTTATGACTAAAGCAATTAACAATAATGCAATAAAGCGGTACTTAAAATTATGATGTTTCTTTTGATATTTTCTTTTGTTTTGTAAATCTTTACTTCCCATATTCCTCCAAGGAACTAATTCATAATTCCTTTTCTCTTTATCTTTAAAGTCTATTCTATTATATTTTGAACCATGAATAGTTGCAAGCTTTTTTGATAAAAGGTAGGTTCTAGCCAGTACCCTTGACATACAACAAAGGCGCTTCCTTCTAGTCATTCAACTAGTAAGGAAGCGCCAACAGACCTTATCCACCTTTACATACTACTTCTATTGCGATACCATATACAAGGAATAAAAGTATCCTTTTTCCTTCATCAGTTCATCAAACGTACCCTCTTCTGTCAGGCTTCCATTCTGCAAAAGGAAAATCTTATCGTATTTTCTTAAAATAGCCTCTTCCAGTCGATGAGTTACAATTATTCTTGTTAAATCTTCGATTTCTAGTATGGAGTTGGTGATCGACACCGCTGTTTTTGCATCCAGTGCAGCTGTTGCTTCATCCACAAGCATAACAGAACTTCCTTTTAATAGACATCTGGCTATGGAGATACGCTGCCGTTCACCACCGGACAAACCATTCCCATTTTCTCCACAGTCATAGTTCAGACCTTTTTGTTCAACCAGAGCTGATAAGCCTGCTTCTTTTATGGCGCGTTCAATTCTGTCCTGGTCAAATTCCTTAAACATAGTAATATTATTCTGAATACTACTGTCAAAGACAAATACATTCTGTTGGATAATAGACATCAAATCATATAAGGAATCCAGATTAATCTCTTTTAATTCCTCTCCATCATATCGGATCTCACCCTGATAGGTGAAATAACTTCCCATCAAAAGATTTAACAAGGTAGATTTTCCACTACCAGAACCGCCAACCAGAGCATAACTTTTACCAGCTTCAAATTGAATGGAAATATCTTTTAACACAGTCTGCTCTTCTTCATACCCAAAGCTTACATGTTTTAGTTCAATGGCTATATTCAAAGTCTGACCAATAGATACTCCACTATGTTCCACATGTTCCGATAAAGAATGAGCCAGTTTATCAACCAGCGCTAGTGCTGCTTTCCGGTTCGCCAGTATCTGTGGAACTTCTCCAATTGGACTGATCACAAAATTCATCAGCTGTACAAAGATAATTACCACACCTGCTGTAATTGCCTGGTTTTGTATGGCCAGATAGGCACCAAATAAAAACACACCAAACTGTGCAACAATTCCTGTAACGGCACCAATCATCTGGATCATAATCTCAATCTGTCTTCTCTTTCTTTTAGAAACTTCTGCCTCTTCATTGCTTGCACGGAAAAGTTTCAACATCTCTTTTTCCACTTTAAAGCTTTTTACCACAGAAAATCCAGTCAGCATATCTTTCACAGATCCAAGAAAGCTTTCATTCTTCTCAGAAACTGTTTTCTCCATGTCAGCCAGTCTATTTCCTGAAAGTATGGATCCAATCACAGGACATAGGGACAAGATAACTGCTGCAAGTGTCAACAAAGGGCTATAATAGAGCATCATCAAAAAGGCCCCGGTAAACATAACAATCTGCTGAATTAGCGGAAATATTTTTGCAAGATAGTTCTTCTCAATGCTGGTGGCATCATTAGATAGTGCTGATAAGTAGGCTGAGGTATTCTCCCTTGCAAAGGAGCTGATACTTTTTTTGGAGATCTCAGAAAATACCGTATTCTTGTACTGGACCATTGCCTTCTCTACAAAACGGGGACCGGTCTTCTGGTCCAAAATCAACACTGCTATTAAGGCAAGAGCAAGACTAATACTGATGATCAGCAGCTGGAACAGATTAAATACTTGATTGTTTCCAGTTGCTGCATCAATAATCTGCTGCAATAACCAGGATATCACCAGGTTAATTCCTGCAGCCAGCAAAGTCGCAAGCAGGGCTCCTGCAAAATTTAGATGATTATTGTGCATAAACTGAGCTCTCAGTTTATGACTTAACTGCTTGACAGCTTGATTTTCTGCTGTCATATCTTCTATCTTTCTTTTTTTACTCATGGCACTCCCCCTTATTGGAATCTATTTGTTATGGTTAGCTTTTGTTAGATTTTGTTAGATTTCATTGCTTTTGCTAGCTTCATTGCTCTCGTTGGTTATTATTGTTCTTGTTTGTTTGTTGGCTTTTTATTGCTTATTTATTGCTTTTTATTGCTTTTTTATTGCTTTTGTTAGTTTTCATTGCTTATCTTACTCAAGGTTTCTTTCAGGAAATCAGAAGTACTTTCCTCCAGCAAAATAATTCTTTCCACACTTTCCATGGCAGTTTCTCCTGTAT
>JAEYWQ010000019.1 GCA_023428885.1 Bacillota bacterium | reverse complement strand
TGCCAGGTCTGCAAATACTTGGCTTCTTTTCTTTTTCTAATGTGGTTTGGAAATCTAGTATCACTGATTATAGTACCTGCAACAGCTAACACGTAATAAAACTTCATTCGACTCATTCGTACCGTTTTTATATGACCAGGTAGAGTAATCGAAGGGTTCTCTAATATATAATAACACTGATACTTTCGATCAAGTCCCTTTGCCATCATCTCTTCATAGATGCTTTTCGGGTTTCCACTATAGTTTCTCCCCAAATTACTCATAAAAACTACAATCTTAGAACGAACAGGAAAGAGAAGGCACATAAGCCGATACAACACCAATATGCACCCTTTGAGCAATTTCTTGGTCTTTATCTTCATATACCTTCTCCTTTAAACATAGTATTCTAATTATATCCAGTCATACAGCGTCCATCATCCCTCAACTGTATTAAAAAGTTGATCTTCAGTCATAATGTAAAACTGTAGTTAATTCTTATTCAAATCATTCTTAATCTTAGTTGTTGAAATTCCTTCTGTTCTTGGAAGATAAACCACTTCACAATAATCTTTTAAGAAATCAAACTGTCCCTTCCAATCATCCCCCATGACAAATACATCAATCTTATTATCTACCACATCTGAGATCTTCTGTTCCCATGTGTATTCAGGAATGACTTCGTCTACATATTTTATTGCTTCTAAAATTTGCTTTCTATCTTCATAGCAATGATAAGCCGTTTTGTGCTTTAAGGCATTGAACTCATCACTAGATAATACCACCACTAGGTAATCACCTAACTCTCTTGCTCTTTTAAGTAAATTAATATGACCCACATGTAACAAATCATACGTACCGTAAGTAATAACTTTTCTCATACAAAACCTCCATACTAATTCTCAAGATTTCTTTCTTCCTCATCCTCAATTTCTATCTTGGACGCTAGGTAGATTGGGCGGTTCTTTACTTCAATATAAGCCTTGCCCAGATATTGCCCTAAGATACCCATACAGAATAATTGAATACCGCCAATCATTAGGATGAGGCAAGCCAAAGATGGCCATCCAGAAGTAGGATCTCCCCAAATCAAAGTCTTAATAACAATATAAATAATTGCTAAAAATGATATAAAGCAAAATAGTAAACCTATGATGGAAGACATGGCAAGAGGCGCCGTTGAAAAACCTATTATACCCTCCATAGAATACTTCAAAAGCTTAAATAATGACCATTTTGTTTCACCTGCTGCTCGCTCTACATTTTCATATTCAATCCACTTGGTATGAAAGCCGATCCATCCAAAGATTCCTTTGGTAAAACGATTACGCTCACTCATCTTTAAAATTGCTTCTACCATCTGACGAGTCATCAAACGGTAATCCACGGATCCTTCCACGATTTGTATCTTACTTAAGCTAGATAATAAGGTATAGAATTTACGTGAAAAGAAGGAACGTAACCTAGGTTCTCCAGCACGTGTTATACGTTTCGCAGCCACACTGTCATAACCTTCCTTTACAATTCCATGATACATGTCAAGTAACATAGCAGGGGGGTGTTGAAGATCTGCATCAATGATAGCGACATAATCTCCCTTGGAATGCTCTAATCCAGCATACATCGCTGCTTCTTTCCCGAAATTTCTCGAAAATGAAATATACTTCATTCGCTTATCTTTATGTCGTAATTCCTGTAAAATTCGCAATGTCTGATCAGTAGATCCATCATTGACAAACAAAATCTCAAACTCTACTTCCTCTTTCAACAGATCGGCTACTCTTATAATCTCTTCATAAAATAATGGTAATACCTCTTGTTCATTGTAGCATGGTACAATTGCTGTTAGTCTCTTCACAGTGCCCCCTCCAGCTCCTGAATAGTTACGTTAACCCCCTGAAATCATACACTAAACCCCTAAAGCTCGATGTAAAAAATCATAGGAAGTTTTTTGTAATTCCTTAATTCGGCGTCTCAATTCCTCCTTGTCATCAATGTCAAATTGATGAATATCATGAAAATCTTCGGTCTGGTATACAATATGTGACTCTAAACCAACAGATTTTAATAAGTCACTTGTTCTCGCTCCGGTACTGGTATGAAGCATGGAAATGAAAGGTTTCTCATAAATCAGTGAAAATACTGTGGCATGGAAGGAGTTAGTCAACACATATTCAGCATTCTCAATTTCACTTAAGAATTCTGCTGCAGTGTCTGTATAGTAAGAACCTAACTCATTTCTAAATACCGTTGGTGGCTTACGTTGAATAATTGGGATTCCCATCGCAACTGACAATTTATTCGCAAATTTCACCAAATCACTATTCGTTTCCATCATATAGACCAATATATAACGTCCATGGAATAAGCCTGGTTTTTTTAATTCTTCATAGTCTTTACGGTCTAACAATAGGGTTGGATCTAATACTACCTCTACTGGCTTGTCAGTTAATGCTTCAATTGCTGGACGAGCACTTGCCTCACGTACCGAGATGGAAGTATAAGTTTTCAAACTCTCAGCAAACTGTTCTCGATACTGAGGCAGAATATATTCTCTTCCCACACTGGCTGCATAGGAGATTTTTTTCGCTCCAGCTTCTGCAAAATCTAATAGATATGCTGGATCAAAACCATCGGTATGGTCACTATTCCAAACCTGATCACTTCCTGTGATATACGCATCCAAACCAAGATTAGCATTCTTTAACTCCTCATAGCTTTTAAAATCACCTAAGAGTTTAAAATTATGGCGAATAAAGTGAACGTACTTCTTGTTCTTGTAGACCTGCATCTTAACACGATCTCTGTACTTTTTCTTAGCAAGAAATTTGATCTTCTTTTTTAATGTATCTTGTCGTGGAGCAACATATAAACGATCGATAATATCAGGATGATAATGGATGACACATGGGTTTGTCCCTAAATTCTTTAATACCTTTTGTAGTGCCCAAGTTTGAAGACTCGCTCCATAATTATGAGCACTGTGAAATGTTATAACACCTACGTCCATTACTTCGTTACCTCCTTAAGCAGCTTCTGAAAATCTAGCTTAGGACTATCATCAAGTAAAAACTTAACCTGTTTTTCCTCGATTGCTTTACATGATAGTTTCATTAATTCTTCTGTACCCAATACATAATCATAGTAAGGCAAACGTTTTGTAATATAATTAACATATTTACGATACTTCCTATCATTCTTATAATTCTCTGAGTCGAAGGACTTAAAGTTATACACCTTGGTTCCCTCAAATGCATTGCACATATGGAAAAGAATCTTATCTGGAGAAGAGTAATTAATAATCACATCAAATTTTGCTTCACCAAAGTATTTATCTTTTTCTCGTTTGCCCAATTCATGAATTAATTTCTCAGTATTCTTGGAAGAATAGCCAAATTTAAAAGTTTTCAAACATGCCAGGCGATCACGAATCGTATAATTTACATCGAACACAAATGGAATATAACCTAATTCTTTACGAAGCTTTGATAACATCTCCGTACCCTTACGTGCACTACTTGCTTTCATGGTGATATAAATATTATATTTGGATACATCTAAGGAATTTAAACGCTCGATTAGCTGCTCAGTTCCCTCA
>JAEYWQ010000016.1 GCA_023428885.1 Bacillota bacterium | reverse complement strand
GTATGGAGGATAGATATGATGAAAAATACAGAAGCTAATTTTCGTGCTTTTGAGAATAACATTATCGATTTGATTCAAGAAGAACAAATAAAACTTGGTTATCAAAGTGAAACCATCCGCTTTTATTATCCAATCGAATCGATCAATAGTATACTAAAGACAGATTTAAATATTGATGAGTTGAAACAGGTATTGGATCAATTTTGCGATTATGTAAAAGAAAGATTAGGTGAGGTTAGACATTCCAATAAAGAGACTAGATTTTGCATGGTAATTCCACCGGAGGGTGTCACTTATGTTTATAGCAAAATTGAGGATAACCACTTTTTAAGGGAATTGATTGGGGTTATTAGTAAGCATAGCTGTAGTATTCAGGAGATCACATCAGTTTTCAATAAATATTCTGATAAAGTAATACAAATTAAGATGGATAATGGAGAGTTTGATTATCTACTATACTTTGCGGATGAACAAGCAGATGCATATCGATATTGCTTTAAATTCGATATGGGACATGCAATCTATCATAGATTTTCAAAAGAAGATTATATTAATAACGGCTTTTAGTGTTTTTTCTTAAACACTATCTAAAATTTTATTTTAGTGTTGAAATAGCTGGCGACTTGTGATATAGTAAATTTTACAAATTTGTGAAACTGAATATTTAAAGGTTATGAAGAGGGAAAGTAGATACTGGTAAGCGTTACAGAGAGTCTCAGATGGTGGAAAGAGATACGATAGAAGGTATTGAAAAAAGACTTGGAACTGCGTACCGACTGCACTAGCTGAGGCTACGATGGGAGCGCCCATTAAAGCGCAAGAGTATCGATTATGATCCGTACTTGCCACTGGCCATGCAATATACTGATTCTAATCCGTACTTATTGAGGTCTGTGCTGTGAAGTATAGATGAATTAAGGTGGTAACACGAGATGATGACTCGTCCTTATAACAAGGGCGGGTCTTTTTTTAATCATTAGGAAATTGCGTCGTATTTCCTGTTGATTAAAAATCCCTTCGGGCATGATGCGCAGCTTCGCGCGCGGAACAAAAGTGTGCTCTTACGTTAAACTACATCGCGAGAGTGTGCGAAGCTCACTTTTGTTGCCCGTTCTAACTCATTCATCAAATAAATCATGCTAGGGTAAGTTTGCATGTATAAAGATATGTAAACATAAGCCCACAATAATCGGAGGTAAATTATGAGTGAGAATTGTTTAGAAGAAGCAAGAAGAGTTAAGTTGGACTATGTGAGAGAGCATACCAATCCTTATCCAGAGAGATTTGAAAAAACATATGAGATAGCGGAGGTATCAAGTCTACCTGATGGAACACAAGGGGTAAAAACAGCAGGCAGAATCGTATTATTACGAAAGATGGGTAAGATGTCTTTTATTGAAATTGCTGATATTATGGGGAGAATTCAGATTGCAATTAAGAAGGATTCTATCGGAGAAGAGGCGTACGAGTTCTTTAAAAAGGGATATGATATTGGGGACTTTATAGGTGTATGTGGAGATGTCTTCACGACGAATACCGGAGAAAAAACGATTCGGGCAAGCGAGATCCAGTTCCTTGGGAAGGCTTTAAAGCCATTGCCTGAAAAGTATCATGGAATTACCAATGTAGATAGCTGTTTTCGTCAACGCTACCTGGACTTAATCATGAATCAAGAAACGAGAGATCGTTTTCTTCTAAAGTTTAACTTCATGAAGGAGATTCGTCGTTTCTTAGAAGATAATGACTACATGGAAATCGAAAGTCCAGTTCTAATTGATCATCCTTCTGGAGCCACTGCACGACCATTTCAGTCTCACCATAATGCCTTGGATATGGATGTCTATCTACGTATTGCGCCAGAAACTTATCTAAAGAGAGCGATTGTTGGTGGCTTTACAAAAGTATTTGAATTTGCTCGATGTTTTCGTAATGAGGGAATTGATACCACTCATTTACAAGACTTTACGATGCTGGAAGGATATTGTGCTTACTATAATTACAAAGATAACATGGTGTTTCTACAGAATATGCTAAAGAAAGTGATAACTAAAGTTGTTGGACAGGCATACATTCAAATCGGAGATAAAGTAATTGATTTTGCAGGAGATTGGCCTGTTGTTTCCTTTCGGGAATTAATAATGAGAGACTGTGATATTGATATCACTGAGTTTGAAAGCAAAGCTGAATTGTTGTCTGAGATCAATCGGCGCAATATTACACTAGAATCAGACACAGATTTAAAGAACTTAGGTCGAGGTAACTTAATTGATTTGCTTTATAAGAAGGTGAGCAGACCTAAGATTATTGATCCAACCTTCTTAATAGAGCACCCAACATCATTGTCCCCTCTTGCCAGGGCTAACGATGACAATCCTGAGGTTGTTGACCGATTCCAGTTAATCATAAATGGAGCAGAAGTGATCAATGCCTATTCAGAATTAGTAGACCCTATTGTTCAGAAAAATCGACTTCTGGAGCAAGCTAGATTAAAGGCAAATGGTGATGAAGAAGCTATGGTGATGGACTATGATTACATTACTGCTATGGAATATGGTATGCCACCAATCTCTGGATGGGGTATGGGGATTGATCGAATCCTCCAGGTACTCACGGGGCAAGAAAATATTAAGGATACGGTATTATTTCCTTTATTACGTCCTTTAAACTAGGAATAGAGGGAAAGTGTCTACTAGCAGACACTTTCCCTCCTATGCAGATTTCAAAAAAAATCTAAGAAATGTGTGTTTTTGTAGAAATGAAGAAAATCTCCATGAAAACTTATGCTCATAATATACGAACGAATAGCATACCTTAACATATTTTATAATAACATCATTTATATCAATCGATTTGCACTGTAGACGAGTTACAGTAAAAACTGATCTGACAACAAGCTATATTGTGTTGTCGGACTGAATAGCAACAGATTGAATTAACATCTGTGGAACAGAAATGTGTTCTATGGATGTTTTTTTATGAAAGGGTGGTTTCGTGGCCAAAAATAATTATAAAAAAGTAAAACAAATACTTTATATGATCCTAATTGCAAATATCTTCGTGGCAATTATTAAGATTTCGATTGGTATGATCATCAAGAGTTCAAGTATCACAGCAGATGGACTTCATTCATTGACAGATGGTACATCTAATATCATTGGGTTAATAGGTATTAAACTAGCGTCCAAACCGATTGATAACGAGCATCCATATGGTCATAACAAATTTGAAACTCTTTCAGGCTTATTTATCTCAGTTATGTTGTTTGTAGTAGGAGCCAATGTCATTATTCAAGCTGTAGAGAAATTTTTTGATCCGGTCCCTATAAGCATCTCAATCGATAGTTTAATCGCCTTAATCCTTACCCTATTGATCAATATCCTAGTTTCAGTGATGGAATATAAAAAAGGGAGAGAGCTTGGCAGTTCCATCTTAATTTCAGATTCGATGCATACGCGAAGCGATATTTATGTGTCTATTGGAGTCTTAATCACATTATTTTGTGTTAAACTTGGTTTGCCATCCACGATTGATGCAATCGCTTCCTTGGTTGTCTCTGCCTTTATTCTACACGCTGGCTATGAAATATTTAAAGATAATAGTAGTGTGTTGGTAGATAAAGCTACAGTGGATACGAATGAAATCAAGGAGTTGGTAATGAGTTTTAGTTTGGTCAAAGATACCCACCACATTAGAAGCAGAG
>JAEYWQ010000432.1 GCA_023428885.1 Bacillota bacterium | reverse complement strand
GCATAACCAAGAGCGATTGACTTAACAGTCTTTTCTCTATCACCAAAATCCAAACCATTGCATGTGATAGTATAGTCGATGTTATTACCAGAATTCATGATTTTATCACCTTTAGCGGCAAGAGTTTTAATAGAACCGTCTGCCTGAGTCTCATGAGTCACTCCTTCTTCACCGATCTGAAGAAAGATGCGGTTTTCCGGAGTACTAATCCAGTCAAGATACATGAGCGATGCAAGTGGTTCATCGTTGGTTGATGGGAAGAAAACTTTACGGTCAATTGGACCTGCAAGGTACTTCTTATATATACCAGCATCATTTTTGAATGGCTCAATTGCAATATATGCAGCATCTGGGCTAACTAATCTTTCTAAGTTGCTCTGGATACTGTCTTCACCATTACGATAAGGGTAATCCCAGTTGTGAATGAATGCTCCTACATAACCAGCTTTCATCATGCTATCTTCTGTTGTGTCACCAGCTGGATATAATGCAAAATCTTTCCAAACTAAACCATCATTGTACCACTTATTAAGAACTCTAATTGCCTCTTTGGTACCAGGTTGAAGCAACTTTCTATCATCAAAGCCATTTACATAATAATCTTTATCTGTGATCTCATTAGGTATGAATGAACCAATTAAGTGTTCTGATCTCCAACCAACATCAAAACTTGTACTGAAAGGAACCATCTTATCAGCATCAGCACCAAGGAGTGTCGAAGCATTATCCTTGAATGCCTTTAACATAGCTTCGAACTCTTCAAGACTAGTTGGTTCAGCAATATTAAGCTTCTTCAACCAATCTTCACGAACGAAGGTATTAATACGATTCATAACAGCTAGTTTAGCTTCAAGAGCCCAGATTGTTCCATTCGTAGGATCCCTATCCCAGTTAATATTTGTTTCACCTAACCAAGCCCATAAGTTAGGTAGTAAATCTTTGTTATCATTGACTAATGAACTTAAGTCAATTACACCACCCATATTGGCGTAGGTCTGTATCGTTGGGTAATCATAAGTTACGCATATATCAGGAGCAGTACCTGATGCAAGTAAGTTATTAATCTGTTCAACTTCTGTCCAACGAGGTACTGGTATAAATGTTACCTCAACATTATGGTCACGTAGCATTCCTTCTTTGATGTAATCAGTATAGAAGTTATCTTCTGGTTTAGAACCACCATCATTTGCACGATCATATACCTCAACAGTAATTTTTCTTGTTTTCGTAAACTTACCATCTACAATATCTGAAGGTTCAGGTTCAACTACTTTTGTTGCTTCAGCCGTTGTATTAGCCGCTTTCGTTGGTTCAGGAGTTGAATTAGTGACAGCTTCCTTTTTGTCGCCGCATGCTGTTAGTGATAGACATAAACAGCCAACAAGTAACATCGACATAATTTTTTTCATGTTTGTACCTCCCTATAATATGTATTAATTTGACACATTGTGTCCCTTCATAAAATAGTCACATCTAGGACTATTCTTTCACTGCTCCCAAGGTAACACCTGAGATAAAGTATTTTTGTAAAAATGGGTAAATCATCAAGATTGGTACAGTTGCAAACATAACAGTTGCCGCTTTCAAGGTCTCTGCAAGTCCAGGACTGGAAAACCCTTCCTGAGTAGCAACTTCAATGTTTGTAAAACTGTTGATGATATTATACAGCAATAATTGAATTGGATAAAAACGCCTATCATTCATAAACATTAAAGCATCCGAGAATCCGTTCCACCGACCTACAGCATAGAAAAGTGCAATCGTTGCAATTACTGGAGTAGACAATGGCAAGTAAACTTTAAATAAAATCTTGATATGACCTGCACCATCAATCTCAGCAGATTCACGAAGACTATCTGGGATTGCGTAGAAAAAGCTCCGCATAATTATTACATTGAAGACGCTCAAACATCCTGGAATAATCAGTACTGCTGGTTTATTAAGTAAATTAATATCTTTTAGGAGCAAGTAAAAAGGAATTGTTCCAGCATTAAAGTACATCGTAATTATCATAAAGATATTGATAATACCCCTACCTTTGAGTTTGTCAAAGATAAGTGGATAAGCACATATGGTAGTCATAAATAAGGATAAAATTGTGCAAATAATTGTAAGAATTGCTGTCCATCCAAGAGACCAAACATACTTCATATCACTAAGTACCGTCGCATAAGCGTCAAAGTTCAAACCAACTGGCCATAATACTACTTCATGTCGAACTAACGCATCGGAAGAGCTAAGGGAACGTGCTAAAACGTTAAGTAATGGTAATAGACAAATTAAGATAACAAGAAAACAGATGAAAACGATAATCCAGTCTCCCATTTTCGTGGCTTTTGATTTTATCATAATAAATACCTCCCAATTTATTAGCCTTTATTACCAAATACCTCGTTCACCACACTTCTTGGCAATGGTATTAGCAGTAAGTAAGAAAATCAAGCAAATGACCGATTGAAAGAGACCTACTGCTGTAGATAAGGAAAATTGAAGACCACGGATACCATTCGTATAAACAAAGGTAGATATCACATTAGACACTCCCTTCACAAGATTGTTCCCTAGTGCATATGGCCGATCAAAATCACTACCAAGAATACGTCCAAGACTCATAATCAGAAGGACAACAATCGTGGGCTTAATACATGGCAATGTGATGTTCCACATTTTCCTTAATCTACTTGCGCCGTCAACAGAAGCAGCTTCATACAATTCTGGGTTAATACCCGCAATCGCCGCTAAATAAATAATGGTATTCCAACCTACACTCTGCCAGATTCCTAAAAATACATAGGTAAATACCCAGTGTGTCGGGTCATTGAGGAATGGAATCGAATCAATCCCCAGCTTATTCAGTAAGATATTCAAAAGACCAGAGCTTGGAGCAAAAAGTTGCAATGCTAAACCTGAGATGATAACCCAGGAAAGGAAGTGTGGCATGTAAGCGATTGTCTGAGTAATCCGTTTAAAACGTTTAAACGCCAACTCATTAAGTAAAAGTGCTAATATGATTGGAGCTGGAAAACCAAGTATTAAATCTAGTATGTTTAGTAAGAGTGTATTACGTAGTGCATAGAGAAAATCACGGTTGGAAAAAGCCCTGATGAAATATTCGAAACCATTGTTCTCTGCCCATTTCATGTCCCAAACGTTCTCTATAATGCTGAACTTTTTAAATGCAATCTGTATGTAGGACATCGGTGTATACTTAAAAAGTATAAAATACATAATTGGAATAGCCAACAATAGGTAGAGCTGCCAATAGCGTTGTAAATATCTGAGTAACTTTTGGGGTTTTGAGGGAAGCAGATTCATATGGGGAGTTTTCATTTTTGCACCTCTTTCATAATAAATAAATGTAAATAGCAAGGGGACGGGGAAATCGTAACGTTTACGTCACTACATTCCCCTATTTTATATAAAATTCTTCTTCTTACTATTTACAAATTTTTACAACTGGTATACTAGTATTTTATCATACTAGTATAATAATAGAATTGGAAAAAACACCAAAAATTTGGAAATGTTTTGGTGTTTATAACAAATTTATATTAGTGTGATTGCATTATTTGTTTAATATAAATAGGTTTTATAGAATCAATATGTTATTTTTTACCATATTGATGTGACCTATCAAAGGGAATGACAATAGGAAGGGGTGTTCCTTCTCGTTTACAAGCTCTTATGCTCTCTCACCGTGTCAACACCACCGTCCAATGAAATGAGATCCTTTATATTTTCCAGCTACTGATGCACTTGACAAGATTGTATAGAAATTAACACAGAATCTTATGTTTTGTTGCCATTTTCTGTATTAAATGGTAAAATAGTAGTGTAATCTGCATGTAACTAAGATTTTGGATCATAAGATATCATATACTTTACTCGAAAGGAACCTTTATGGAAACTGTAAATTGTAGACTTTGTGGAAAACTCTTTATTAATCAATTTGGCGATCCATTCTGTGCCAAATGCAGAAGTGTATTAGATGAGAAATTTGTTAAAGTAAAAGAATATATATACAATAACCCCCATGCAAGTATAAATAATGTCTCAGAGATGAATGATGTACCTGTAAGACAGATTATTAAGTGGGTTCGAGAAGAACGTTTAGAATTTACAAGCGATTCCCAGGTTGGTGTGAATTGCGAGATCTGTGATACCATCATAAAAACAGGTCGTTTCTGCAAAGACTGCAAGGACGCTCTGGCACTTAAGTTAGGAAGAGCATACGATAATTCAATTCCTGAAGAAGTAAAAATAGAATTAAGGCAAAAAAAGCGCTCTCAGCAAATGCTAAGACTTGATACAAAAGCCTATCAACACATTTACAGGCATGAATAATAAAATGCATAATTAATAATAGAAAGATTACTTTTATTATGGTGGTTTTATTGAACCGAGATACAAAAAGGGTTATCGTCACGATTCCCTCGTCAGTAATTTTATCATTAAGTATAAAAAAACTGGGAGCAATTATTAGCTCCCAGTTAGTCTATAATCTATTTATTATTTTTTCTGATGCTGTCTTCCCTCATGATCCATCTCATAATTCTCTGTATAGATCAACTGTGATATCGGTACGATCTCATATCCTTTTTCCTTCAAGCCTAAGATCATACTTTCTAAAGCATCCGCCGTGAACTTAGCTCCATTATGACACAAAATAATCGAACCATTACCCAAATGTTTATGTTCTACTACCTTCTTTACAATGCAATCAGCACCGTAGTCTTTCCAGTCGAGAGAATCCACATCCCATTGAATACAATGGTACCCACAAGCCCTAACTGTATCAATCAGATTATTATTATAATCTCCATATGGTGGTCGAAACAGTGTCATCTCCACACCTGTCAATGCTTTTACCTTATCATGAACATCCATGATTTCCTTCGTACATTGTTCAGCGCTTAATTTTGACATTTGCTTATGGTTCTCACTGTGATTTCCAAGATCATGGCCTGCGGCATAGATTGCCTTAACATCATCTGGGTACTTTTCAACCCAGCCACCAGTCATAAAGAAGGTAACTTTCACATCATGCTTTTTAAGAATTTCTAGAATTCTTGCTGTGTCTTCATTCCCCCAGGCAGCATCAAATGATAATGCAACCTTCTTCTCATCGCAATCCACACAATAAATAGGTAACTTTTTTGAAGATCCTGAAGCATTGGCGATAATCTTTGGAACAAAATAGAATCCTGCTCCTAATACCAGGATAATAGACAGTACAATAATACCACTCTTAAAAAATTTGCTAAGTTTGTTTTTATCGATTTCAAACTCCATTCAAGTTCTCCATAAAACTATGTATTACTATAATATATTGAACTTTTGGGTAGTTATGAATAGAAATGTAATCTTTAGTATTTTTCTATCTTAATTTAATAACTACGCAAATCATTCAGTTCCGTATGATGTTTCATCTTTCTTCGCAAAAGATTTAAAATCAATATTCATTAATACTGTAGCGCCAATAATTAAAGTTCCTCCTAGCACAAGGTTGACAGTCAAGGCCTCCATTCCTAACACGACTGAAAACAGTCCTCCAAAGAAACCCTCCATGGACAATATAACACCAACTTTAGTAGCGGAAGAATATTTTTGAGCGTTAGTCTGTAAGAAGTAACATAAGCAAGTACTGAGAATTCCAAGAAACAGAATTGGCAAAGTTCCTTGTGGTATGTTAGCATTTTGAATACCTTCGCCCTTAATAATATATACGATCAGGGATATCATAGCCGCTGTTAGAATCTGTACAAAGTTTACTCTAGCAGGGTTTGATCCCTTTGTAGCCTTTTCCAAATAAGTAATTTGCATAGCAAAGAAGAATGCGCAAAGTAAAACAATCAAGTCACCAGCACTAAGGCTGAATTTCCCCCCTTTAAAACTCAGAACCCCGACACCTGCAAGAGCTATAAAAGTAAACATAACAGTGTGGATCTGAGGTTTACGACGATTAATAATCCAAGAAATAAAGGGTACCATAACCACATTCGTAGCTGTAAAAAAAGCTGAATTGGAAACTGTAGTTACGGACTGTCCCATGGTTTGTGTGTAAAACCCTAGAAATAATAATATTCCTGAGATAGATCCATGTAATAGCTCGTATTTAGTTAATTTGAGTATTTTTTTGTTTAAAACAATTATCATGGTAATTGCAGCAATGAGAAATCTCACTGCCATGATCAGAGATGTTCCCCAATTTGCCTCAATTACATACTCTGTGGCTATAAAACCACATCCCCAAATCATTGATACTAACACTAATGACAATTCAGCCATTGTTTCTTTCTTTTTCATCTTAACCTCATTTTCTACCTTTATATTTTCCATTGCTCAGATGCAAGGATGCTTTCGTAACTATCGTTCATTGCTTCCAAGAGCTGAAATCAGTATAACAAAAATGACTTCAAAAAACAATTTCATTGGATCACCTTATCTATTATGTGTACCAAGGGGACGGGAATGCTGACACCTTACAAGTGTGTGCCTATATCCCCGTCCCCCTAACTTATATCTTAACTATATTCATTTGCTTACTACATAACTATTTACTTGCAAAACACGAATGACTTCAATTCTAACAGCTGTCTTTCCTGGAACATAGATTTAACCCAGCCGCTATATCCGTCTTCTACTAGAAAGAATATTGCATGTCTACCAGTAACAGCTTTCACCCTAGTACTTATAACTCCATCATCTTCACCAAACTCGCATACACCAATTTCTTCACCATTCTCATAATTGTCAAGGAGAATACGGAGCTTTCCTCTGCAGCCCATTCCTCTGATTTCTGCGTTGAACTCCATGGTTTTGCTGGAGTAATCTTCTCCGAAATCATAGTATTTATAACCGATGATACAACCGTTTGTTATATTGCTGATAACTCTTGTGAATACATTCTTTTGTGTGATGAGGCAAGCACCCTTAAGAACACAAGCAATGTCTGCTGGAGTAATCTGATAAGGATTGAGGGCATCTTCAAATCCAAGAGAGGTCATTTCTACTTGAGGAATTGTACCATCTTCTAAGATTTCAATTTTTTCTACACATCCTCTTCGAGACGTTATAGTACCATTCGTCATGCGATGATAAAAGATATACCATTGATCCTTAATCTTTACAATCGATCCGTGGTCATTTCCACCTGGATAATCCACTTCATTATCTACAATGATACCACCAAATTCATATGGTCCCAGCGGTGATTTACTGGTTGCATACACCAGCCGGCTACCTTGCTTTGGTGAATAGATTAGATAATAGGTATCGCCAACTTTTCGTGGGGAACAAGCTTCAAAGAAACCTTCTTCTGGGATAATATCATCAACATATGTACCATCGATAACTTCATACATATTTTCAGCATTTAACTCTGCTGCGAAGGACTTTAGATATCCACAATATATATACACTCTGCCGTCATCATCTACTAACACACCTGGATCAATAAATATGCCATTATTACAATATTCCTCATCCCTTCCTTCTGGAAGAACATACTGATAGGTGGATAAGAATTTAAATGGACCTTCTGGACGATCACTGACTGCTACACAACCTTTAGCTCCCACAATGTATGCATATAGATAATATTTTCCATCTTTTTCAATAACGTCAGGAGCATAAAGATCGTTTTCTGAGTAATCAGTATCTGCTTTATGGTCCTCATCATCACGGGTATGGAAGATGTCTCCGTGACATACCCAGTCCTTTAAGTTATCCACAGAAGCAGACCAAACTTTTAACTTATAATCACAAAATTTATCAGAACCCGCATTATCATGGGAACCGTATACATAAACTCTATCGCCAAAAACCCTTGGCTCACCGTCCGGGATGTACTCCCAATTTGGAAGATATGGATTTGCCATAATATCAATACCTCTTTCTTAAAATGATAATTAGTAACTTTTTCAAAAACAATGTGAAGTTAAGTAACTATAGTATACTATAAGAAGCTATAGTTAGCCAAGCTTGACTTTCATCTTTTGTTTACTATCTTAACAAATTGCTTCTAAAACATGATTAAGTTTAATATAACTGGAATAGAAATCATTGAGAATTCAAAGTGGACTACTTATGGTTCTATTTTGCACGCTCAAGCATTCTAGTCAGAGCTATATTTGCCCTGACAAATAATTGATCCTCTATTGTTACTTGATTGTTTTTTTGCTCTAAAGCTTCAACTATATTATTTAGTGTAATTCTCTTCATATTAGGGCAAAACTGTCTATGCCCTACCGAGTGGTACATTAAGCTAGCTTAATGTCACGAAAAGCATTTCTTTCATTATGTTCTTGGAATTACCATCTGCATGAGCAAGCCTGTTTCATCTTCCATAGGAGCTTCTGGAAGCAACATGAATTTGTCATGATACACATAGTTGGCTGTGACTGCTAGACAAATTGCATCAATCACATCATCTACATTACATCGGAAGTCTTTGGCTACATAAAGAAGTTTTGCTAAACTCAATTCCTTGATATATGGAGTAAGTATCTGAATTCGTTCTTCTATCCCATCCATCTCTGACTTTTTGGATAACACAGTTTTTCCATTTAATTTAGCAAAACACACTTCAGGATGACTTTCTTTTATAACATTCTTAAATTCTGAGTGCTTCTGCAAAAATACATCTACTTCACGCATCTTTGGAAGGATTCCAACGGTTAATGGTGTGAACTTCTTCCCAAGAACACGCTCATTCTCCTGGTAAGCCTCCGAGACCGAGGAGGCATAAACTGCTTGTCTGCAAGGTGCGGGAAATATGGTTGAAGTACGCTCTTTGATTAAACTTCTGGCGTAGCTATCTGGCCGGATATGTTCAGTGGAACTTTGTAATCCGATTACCATATCGATTAGGAATTCATCAAATTCTGGGTACATGCTTATGATATCTTGAAGCCAGGTATATTTTTTAAGAATTAGCTTGCCATGATCTAAAATTGCTGCAATCCAACCACCCTTACAACCATCCACACCAATACATACACTGCTGTTGTCTATCTCGATCCTTGAAATCAAACTTTTCTTATCCATATCATTTCTTTCAAGCATACGGTCGATATCTGCTGCATTCCTTGATAGCATACTGTCCTTATCTTTATCATTCGTTAGAAGCATATAGTCGTTACCATTTATATTCTCTGGAATCATAAGAATCTCTTCTGCTAGCGCATCACATCGATTATTCATCATCCCTATACCAAAGCACTTTACTTGTTCGACCATATGTCCAATATTGCCTTCCCCTGCAAACCTGTTGTAATCAAAGAAATCTTCAGATATGCTTAGCCAAACCAAAGGGTGATCTTCATCCTGTAGCTCCACTTCTTCCTCTAAATATCCTACATAAACCTCCACATAACAGTCCTGATTATAATATGTAAAATCCATCATATGGGCTAAACGGATTTTATCTATCCCAATTCCCGTTTCTTCTTCCAATTCTCGATAAGCCGCAGCAAAGCCATCTTCACCAGACTCAATTTTACCACCCACCAGATTATAGAGTCCTTGATAAGGATCTTTTAATCTCTTGCAAAATAATAGCTTATTCTTTTCCTGATGAAACACCATAATACAGTTATACCCTTGCATACTACCTCCTAATCTAGGCATGTTATTGATACCTACGAGTGACTTGATACTTAAGCTCCTTGCTACCCGTTTCCATATAGAACAACTTACAACATTATACCATATAACTTAAGTTTCGAGTGTCGAAACATAAAAACCCTTAATATATAATACATATCTCCAGATTCGAGCATATCTATTATGATATTAAGGGAATTATTAAGACGGCTTAAGAAACTTTACCTTTCTTAAGCCATCTTTCTTAATTATCACATCATGTCATCTAAATTCTTTTATACAAATTTCTTATACTTTCTCTACACTTCTACCTGGCAAGGAAGCCATAGTCTTATAGATTTCATATCGCTCCTTTGCATGTTCTTCAGCTTTTGTAAATAATTCCTCCGCTTGCTCTGGGAAGCTTCTTTCAAGTGAGGCATAACGTACTTGTCCCATAATGAAATCTCTAAAGCTTTCTGTTGGCTCTTTGGAGTCTAGGATAAATGGATTTTTACCCTCCTTCTTCAACTCTGGATTGTAGCGATAGAGATGCCAATATCCCGCTTTCACAGCTTTCTTGATGTTTTCCATACTGCGACCCATGCCTTCCTTAATACCTTGGCTGATACATGGGGAATAGCAAATGATGAGAGATGGTCCCTTATAACTTTCTGCTTCCTGTAAAGCCTTGACTAATTGATTATTATCTGCATGAATACCAACTTGAGCAACATAAACATTACCATAAGTCATCATCATACGACCAAGGTCTTTCTTACCAGTCTTTTTACCTGAAGTAGCAAACTTAGCAACTGCTGCCAGCGGAGTGGCCTTAGAAGCCTGACCACCAGTGTTGGAATAGATTTCTGTGTCATAAACAAAGATATTGACATCCTCACCAGAAGATAAGACATGATCCAATCCACCATATCCGATATCATATGCCCAGCCATCGCCACCAACAATCCATAGTGAACGTTTCACTAGGTAATCTTTTAATTTCATGATATCCTCTACTAGTTTCATGACAGTTTGATCTGTGGACGTAAAGGTTTGTAGAGTATCCAATACTTTTTTACTGGTTTCTTTGCTAACCTCTCCATCTTCACGGTAGTGAATCCAGTCCTCAAATACTTCCTTTAATTGTTCGTCGATATTTTTATTAATTAATTCCAGCATGGTTTCTTCTATCTTACTTCTAAGCTGCTTGTTGGCAAGATAGATACCAAATCCATATTCTGCGTCATCTTCAAATAAGGAGTTTGCCCATGCCGGCCCTTTTCCCTCACGATTTGTCGAAAATGCCGTACTAGGTGCAGAGGCACCCCAGATGGAGGAACAACCTGTTGCATTGGCAATAATCATTCGTTCACCAAACAGCTGGGTAAGCAAACGCATATATCCACTTTCACCACAACCTGCACAAGCACCACAGAATTCCATCAATGGCTCCTTAAATTGACTATCTTTATAAGACTTGCTTAAGGATAGCCCGCTCTTGTAACCAACCTCACAAGCATACTTCCAGTTCACCATCTGTTCTTCTCTTTGAGTCTCTAATGGTTGCATTACCAGAGCTTTTTCCTTGGCAGGACAGACATCAGCACAGTTTCCACAACCAGTACAATCCATTGGACTGATTTGGATCTTAAAGTTAAGGCCTTCTAGGCCCTTACCTACTGCTTTCTTGGTCACGAAGGTACTTGGAGCTTTTTCAACTTCTTCGTCTGTTAATAAGAATGGACGAATAACTGCATGAGGACATACAAAGGCACACTGATTACACTGGATACAATTTTCAATAATCCATTTTGGAACATTGACTGCAATACCACGTTTCTCATATGCGGTGGATCCGGATGGGTAGGTTCCATCTTCCATTCCTACAAATGCACTCACAGGTAATTTATTACCGTTCTGAGCTTCCATTGGCCTTAGGATATTTCGAATGAAATCAGGTTCTGTGACATTGGTATTCTCAGCATCTGTGGCATTCTTCCACTCTGCTGGGACATTTACCTTATGGATGCCTCTAACACCACGTTCAATGGCCTGATTGTTCATTTCAATAACCTTATCTCCCTTTTTACTATAGGAGTACTTTACAGCATTCTTTAATTCAGCTATGAATTGTTCCTCTGGTAAAATATTACTCAACTTAAAGAAGGCACCTTGCATAATCATATTAATACGGTTGCCAAGTCCTATTTCTTGTGCAATGGCAGTAGCATCCACCGTATACATAGAAATATTACGCTCAGCAATCTGCCTTTTATAAGTTGCAGGTAGGTGTTGGTCTAATTCCTGATCATTCCAGGTACAGTTTAAGACAAATGTTCCTCCCTCTTTAATATCATCTACAATATCATATTTATTAACATAGGAAGGGTTATGACAAGCTACATAGTCTGCATTTTTTACCAAATAAGTTGATTTGATCGGTGATTTGCCAAAACGTAAGTGTGACATGGTGATACCACCTGATTTCTTGGAATCATAATCAAAATAAGCTTGAACGTTATTATCCGTATTATCTCCAATGATTTTGATTGCCTGCTTATTCGCACCAACGGTACCATCAGAACCCAAGCCCCAGAATTTACAAGAGATACGATCTGTAGGTTCTGTTACCTCAACCTTAGCAGCTGTTAAGGATGTGTGAGTAACATCATCATCAATGCCAATAGTAAAATGGTTCTTAGGTGATTTTTGTTTCAGATTCTCATACACAGCTATAATATCGGACGGTCTGGTATCCTTGGAACCTAAACCATAACGGCCACCAACAATGCTTGGTGCATTCTCTATCTCACTAAAGCAACTACAAATATCCAGATACAGAGGTTCTCCTGCTGAACCAGGCTCTTTGGTACGGTCTAAAACTGCCAATTTCTTTGCAGTCTTTGGAACACAAGACAGGAAGTGTTTTGCTGAAAAAGGACGATAGAGATGAACCTTAATCAAACCATACTTCTCACCTTTTGCATTATAATAATCAATAGTTTCCTCGATGGTCTGAGTGACAGAACCAATCGCAATAATTACCTGTTCTGCTTCCGGATGTCCATAATAGTCAAATAGACCATATTTTCTACCTGTCAAGGCAGCCATTTTGTCCAAATATTCTTCCACAATTGGTATAATGTTGCAATAAAATGGGTTAGCTACTTCTCTACCTTGGAAATAGACATCTGGGTTTTGTGAAGTACCACGAAATACTGGATGATTTGGAGATAGTGCTCGTTCACGAAATTCTTCAAGTGCCTTATAATCTAGTAAGTTAGCATAGTCAGAATACTCCAAAGCCTCGACCTTCTGTATCTCATGAGAAGTTCGAAACCCATCAAAAAAGTGGATAAATGGTAATCTTCCCTTGAGTGCAGCAAGATGTGCAATCGGTGCGATATCCATAACCTCCTGTACCGATCCACTAGCCAGCATCGCACAACCAGTTTGACGAACAGCCATAACATCTTGATGATCACCAAAGATACTCAAAGCATGTGTTGCAATTGCTCTGGCACTAACATGCAATACACCAGGTAAAAGTTCACCTGCTACCTTATAAAGATTAGGAATCATCAACAACAAGCCCTGTGATGAGGTAAATGTTGATGTTAACGCCCCGCCTTGTAAGGAACCATGGAAAGTACCGGCAGCACCGGCTTCTGATTGCATCTCTACTACATGAACATTTTGATCAAATATGTTTTTCTTACCCTTCGCAGACCAGTCATCCATAATCTCAGACATCGTTGAGGATGGTGTAATTGGATAGATTGCTGCTACTTCGCTAAAAGCATAGGCTACATGAGTAGCAGCGGTATTTCCATCCACAGTCATTAGTTTTTTTGCCATAATCATTTACTCCATTTCTAATTCAAATT
>JAEYWQ010000371.1 GCA_023428885.1 Bacillota bacterium | reverse complement strand
GCTTATACTGTGATGGAGTGAATCCTGTAAATCCATCAAGGCAAATTACACTATCCTCAATCCTTGTAAATTGATCGATCACATCACATAAGACATCCAAGATTTCTTCCGCGTTGATATACCTATCCTTTAGAAAATCCTCATAACCTTCATATATCGTAATAATATCCTTTAATTTATTGGACAAGAGTTTCTTTTGGCCAGCTACTTCCACCATTCTCTCTAATTCAGGTGTATGTATGGAGTATTGTAGGAGTTCGGAAATCATAGATTTCATTTCATCAATAAATCCTTGCTTACGAATACTTGCACCAAAGGTCAGCAACTCTTTTTGCTTTTCCATAACGACCTTTTTCACAATCATACTTTTTCCCGTATCTTCTAAGACCATACGATTGTTACCACCTACTTCTTCAAACACACGATAGGCTAAGCGCATGAAACTTAGGACATCAATATTCATGATGCCCTTCATTGGATGCATACTAACTAAGTCTTTTTGCGTCTGAAGGGTAAATTGCTCTGGAACTAGAATCATGTAGGTTGTATTTGGCTGTAATAAAGATTCATTGATCACTGTCTCATACAAATCATGGGTTTTACCAGCACCTGAACTCCCCAAGATAAACTGTAATGCCATATTTAAACCTTACCTTTCTTTATAATTTCGTAAGCTATCCTCTGCTCTCTTAGTATTCATTTATTATACAATAGAAAAAGAAACCTGACATTATTATTTTGAACCAATCATATTTTATATTAATTCATAATAAACTGTATAAAGCATATTGGGAGGATAAAGAGATGTCAAACACAAAAATAGTTGTCATTAAGCTGAAGCAAATCATATATGGAGCAATCTTCGCTGCACTTGGTATTATACTACTAGTTCTATTAATAACTTTATTTACGTCTGGTAAGGATAAATCATCCGCTGCTGATGACGTTGCAAAGTATGTTCCGGGTAAATATAGCTCGGTAGTTTCACTCAACGATACGAATCTTAACCTTGAAATTGTCGTTGATGAGAACCATATCAATTCCGTACGTATCGTTAACATCGATGAAGCCGTCAAAACGATGTTTCCATTGGTTGAGCCTTCAATTAATGACATATCAGAACAATTATGTAATGATATCGACATTGCCTCTGTAGAAATCGCTGAGGAAAGCAAATACACCCAATCTCTCCTTTTGGATGCTGTTGAAAAAACCTTAGCAAAGGCCCTCATCACTGTAACAGAAGAATAATATGGATCATACATAATCGCCCCTTCGTTACCCTACGATACCTATCTTTCTTTCCCACAAGAGGATGTTACCAATTCTTTCCCACATAAGGTGAGGGAGAATTGGTAACATCCTCTTGCGCTGAACAGCATAAGTATTTAGCTTCTATTACTACTATTGAATTGATTCTAGATCCTTTTTCCATAGCGCATAACTTGCATCACTTGGCATTCTTAAGTCTCCTCTTGGAGATACAGCAACAGAACCAACCTTTGGACCATCTGGCAGACAGGAACGCTTAAACTGTTGACTAAAAAAGCGCCAGTAAAAGGTTTTTAGCCATTTTAAAATGGTCTCCTTGGAATAATCCTCTTTAAATGCATACAGCGCCAAACGATAAATCTTAGATGGTTGATAGCCATAACGTAACACATAAAACAAGAAGAAATCATGAAGCTCATAAGGTCCCACTATATCCTCGGTCTTTTGTGCAATCTCACCTTCTTTTGGTGGCAATAATTCAGGACTTACAGGGGTATCCAACACATCCATTAATACATTTCTTAACAGATTAGAGTCGGTGTTACTAGCAAAATAGGATAGCAAATAACGAACTAAGGTTTTTGGAATTGATGCATTTACACCATAGTTAGACATATGATCTCCGTTGTAGGTTGCCCAGCCAAGGGCTAGTTCTGATAAATCACCGGTTCCAATGACGATACCATTACATTGATTTGCAATATCCATCAATATCTGGGTTCTCTCGCGCGCTTGAGAATTTTCATAAGTAATGTCGTGTACTGTTACATCATGTCCAATATCCCTCATATGTAACAATACCGATTCACTGATTGGAATCTCTCTTAAAGTGGCACCAACTTCTTTTGTTAAAGCAATGGCATTTTGATAAGTTCGATCGGTGGTCCCAAAACAAGGCATGGTGACTGCGATGATTCCAGCACGGTCTAGATGAAGTAAATCAAAGGCCTTAACAGCAATTAGCAAAGCCAGTGTAGAATCAAGACCGCCAGATATTCCAATCACCACATTCTTGCAACCGATATGAGAAATTCTCTTTTTCAGACCCATAGCCTGAATCATTGTAATTTCATTACAGCGTTTCGTACGTTCTTCTTCTTTGCCTGGAACAAATGGTGCCTTATCTACAAATCTGCTTAAGGTTACGATCTCCTTGCTCTCTAAGTAAAATGGCACCACCGTATAGCCATTATTTTCAACTAAGTAAGTAGTCATCCTTCTTCGTTCAGCCATTAATTTATCTAAATCTATCTCTGATATATTCATTTCGTTAACGAATCTCTTCGACTCAGCAAGTATCATACCATTTTCTGCAATTATATTATGGCCTGCGAATACCATATCGGTTGTTGACTCACCATCACCTGCACTGGCATACAAATAACCACAGATCAATCTGGCAGATTGATTACGAACAAGTTCCTTACGATACATATCCTTTCCTGTAGTCTCATCTCCTGCAGAAAGATTGGCTATGATTGTAGCACCTGAAGTACATAAGCCTGTGCTTGGTGGATTTGGTACCCACAGATCTTCACAGATTTCAACACCTAATACGAAGGAGCTCATAGCTTCATTTTCAAATAATATTTTACTACCAAACGGAACTTTCTCACCAGCAATTGTGACGTACTCTACTTCTTGATTCCCCTTGGTAAAATGTCTCGCCTCATAATATTCTGAATAGTTTGGCAAGTGTAATTTAGGAACCAAACCTAATATCTTTCCTTCAAATAAGACTGCTGCCACATTGTAGAGCTTTCCTTGTTTCATCATAGGTAAGCCAACAACTACAAGCATGTTCTTCAACATAGATGCTTCTTTGATTCTAGTAAGGGCATGAATCGCACCCGTTAGCAGGGTATCTTGTAAGAATAAGTCGCTGCAGGTATAACTTGTGATACCTAGCTCAGGAAACACCAAAAGACGAACCTTTTCTTTTTCTGCCTTTTCCATAGCATCAATTATCTGAGTTGCGTTAAAATCACAATCTGCTACTTTAACATCTACGGTTGCAGTTGCAACCTTTAAAAATCCATCTCTCATACTGCCATATACCTTCCTACGATTTTAATTGCACTTTTTTATTTTCACTATTATAACACATGTTTTCCGAATTGACACCTTAATATCAATCACATTCCTAGTTCTCCTTTTTATTTCCTTATGTTATAATTCATAAAAGTAGGATTAGACTATGAAATATAGCAATTAGGAGATAAGCATGAAAGATAATATATATCAAGAATACGAACAATGTGTCTTATGCCATCGAAACTGTAGGGTTAATCGCAACCAAGGAGAGCTTGGTTACTGTAAGATGAGTAATCAACTTGTTGCAGCACGCGCTGCCCTGCACTTTTGGGAGGAGCCCTGCATTAGCGGTAAGGCCGGTTCTGGAACAGTATTCTTTAGTGGTTGTTCTCTTGCATGTGTCTATTGCCAAAACCATGATATTGCGATTGGCCAAACCGGGAAAGTCCTAAGCCAAGATCGCCTGGCAGAGATTTTTCTTGAACTACAAAGCAAAGGTGCTCTGAATATTAATCTTGTAACTCCCACCCATTACGTTCCCCAAATTGCCAGTGCATTAATTAAAGCAAAGACAAAAGGCCTCACACTTCCCATCGTCTATAATACTGGAAGTTTTGAAACCCTTCATACCCTACGAAAGCTAGATGGATTAGTCGATATCTATCTTCCCGATTTAAAATATTATAGTAATCAATTAAGCTTACGATACTCCAAGGCTCCTAATTACTTCGACCATGCTACAAAAGCGATCCAGGAGATGTTTCGCCAGGTAGGACCTTGCGTATTTGACAATGACATCATGAAAAGAGGCATGATTGTTCGTCATTTAGCTTTACCAAACGCTCTAGATGATTCCAAACATATTATTAAGTATCTATACGATACCTACCATAACGATATCTATGTAAGCATCATGAATCAATACACTCCCCTCCCTCAGGTATCTGATTTCCCAGAAATCAATCGCACCTTAACTGAGGAAGAATACGAAGAGCTCATCGACTACGCCATCGAACTAGGCTATGAAAACGCCTTTATTCAAGAAGGCGAAACAGCCAAAGAAAGCTTCATCCCACCATTTACATGCGAAGGGATCTAGTCTAATCAGCTTTAACGAATAAAAACTTAGAGATAAAGGAGAATAAGATTATGAATAATAAAGTAATTTTGCTGAATGGCCCTTCCAGCAGCGGAAAATCAACTTTGGCAAGTGCTTTACAAGCACTGATTAAAGATAGAAATAACGAAGAATATGCTATAGTTTCTATTGATGATTTTCTTAAAATGACGACAAAGGAGGTAATCTACGAGGACGATGTCTTTGAAATCTCATCAAAACTATGCGATAAGTCCTTAGAAATCCTTCGTTTACAGCAAGGTATTATCATCGATCATGTAATAACAAGTGAACGTATTTATCAACAACTCCTTGAGAACCTAAAATCATATCAAATATATTTGGTTCATGTAACATGTCCATTGCATGAATTAAAGAAAAGAGAAGAGTACCGAAACAACCGATGCCTCGGCTCCGCCGAGGCATCCTATGAATATTTGTATCCAAAAGAAGGCTATGACATCACAGTTGATACATATGAATCATCAGCTAAAGAATGTTCCTTACAGATTTTAGATTCTATGAGCTAGATAAGCCCCAATTCGTAACCTATTTTTTAATGCTCTTGTTTTTAATGCTCTTAATTTTTAACGCAGATAATTTCGAAATCTCCCTACATGATAATAAAGTTCTTCGAACTTTATTATCATGATTTGGGTGTGAAATACCCTTTTCACACCTTCGCTGACGCTTTGCACCCAATGAAAAGAACGAATGCGCCTATGAAGATGCATTTTAGATGTTCTTTTAGCTTCTAACTTGAGTTATATTAGAAAACAGATCTGTTTGAGCGTAAGCGAGTTATCTGTTTTCTAATATGCCCAACTCAAAGTTAGAGGCTAAATTAGAACATCTTATGCATCGTAATCGAAGCATGAGTCTTTTCATTGGGTACAAAGCGTCTCACTCACTCATTCTAAGGGTATTTCACACCCAAATCTACCTTAAATCTACCCTTAATCTCCAATACAAAAAAGACAGCCAAAGCTGTCTTCTCAACACATTATCCCCAAAATGCCGTTTCCTGTATTTTGACTCCTAGCGAAGCTAGGTGGGTAACCGCAATTAAGTTTCTGCCTTCCACTGCAAACGGAGGCTTGACATCCACTTAACTATATAGGAATCCCTTTTAAAGTAATGTAGGTTCAAAATAACAGGAGTTTTCGAGCACCCCAGGTTGTTTTGTTAAAATCATTGTAACATATTTGTCAGACAATTTCAAGTATTAATCATAGGAAACTTAAGGTTATCAGAATAATAATTGATTATTTTGTAAAATCTTGTCTATTGTTCCAATTCATCTATTGTTACACCTTTAAACGTGAAAATAAATTCAGTTCCAACACCTAATTCACTTTGAACTTCAATGGTG
>JAEYWQ010000359.1 GCA_023428885.1 Bacillota bacterium | reverse complement strand
TCTTATTATTTGCAAATCCATTACTAGGAAAATTATAATCGGCCTAACTATTACATGCTAACTAGAAAGGAGGCCGAAAGGTGGGCAGTATAATTTCAAGCCTATATTTACGAGCAATCAGCTTTGCAGACAATGCGCTATCGGGTACAGCTGTGGAAAGCGAAGACAAATTGACTAATTACATCTTTGGTTTGGAGCCGCAGTTGCTTGCGGATGTATTGGTTACTGCGTTGTCTGTTTTTGTCTTATTTTTGGCATTATCTTATCTATTATTTAACCCAGCGAGAGAATTACTAAAAAAACGTCAAGACAAAATAGAAGCAGACTTAGCAGATTCTGCAAAAGAAAAGCAGGATGCTTTTGCTTTAAAGAGTGAGTATGATGCAAAATTAAAGAATGCATCTGCTGACGTGGAGGAAATCTTAAGTGAAGGCCGAAAGAAAGCCTTAAAACGTGAAAATGATATCGTAGATGGGGCAAAAGAAGAGGCAGCAAGAATTATTGATAGAGCAAACAAAGAAATAGAATTAGAAAAGAGTAAGGCAATCGATGAAGTAAAACAGGAGATGGTAAAGATTGCTTCTGTTATGGCAGGAAAGATTATTACTAGTAACATCGATGAAACAAAACAGTCACAGTTAATCGAAGAAGCATTGAATGAGATAGGTGATGATACATGGCAAAATTAATTTCGAAAACATATGGTGATGCCTTATTTGACCTATGCCTCGAAACGAATACTCTCGATGTTGTGGAAGCTGAAATCAAAGCACTGAATGAGGCATTCGCCCAGAATGAAGAGCTTTATAAATTATTAAGCCATCCTAAGATAACCAAGGAAGAGAAGGTTACTTTTATGGAACAGATTCTAAAAGGAAGAGCATCCGATCAAGTAACTGGCTTTCTTGTAATTATCGTGGATAAGGGCAGACAAGATGAGATTGAACATATCTTTGACTACTTTCTTGCAAAAGTTCGTGACTATAATAAGATTGGAGTAGCCAAGGTTACTTCAGCAGTTCCTTTAAACGACGAACAGAAAGATAAGATAAAGAATAAGCTCTTATCAACTACCAGCTATGTTCAGTTTGAAATGAAGTATGAGGTAGATCCAGAGTTAATTGGAGGTCTTGTCATACGAATTGGAGATCGGGTGGTGGATAGTAGCATAAGAACTAAGCTTAACAAGCTGTCAAAGCAATTGTTAAACCTCCAAGTTTCGTAATAAAAATACTATATAGAAAGAAGGTGCTTACCCCTTGAATTTAAGACCTGAAGAAATAAGTTCAGTAATTAAAGAACAGATTAAGAATTATAGTGTGCAGCTTGAGGTCTCTGATGTTGGAACCGTTATTCAGGTGGCAGATGGTATCGCACGAATTCATGGTCTTGAGAACGCCATGCAAGGTGAGCTTCTAGAATTTCCAGGAGATATCTTTGGTATGGTGCTTAACTTAGAAGAAGATAATGTTGGTGCTGTATTACTAGGAGATATGAAGAATATCAATGAGGGAGATACCGTTAAGACTACAGGACGAGTTGTAGAAGTTCCAGTTGGTGATGCCATGTTAGGACGTGTTGTGAATGCCCTTGGACAGCCAATTGATGGAAAGGGACCAATTGATAGCAAGAAATATCGAAGAATTGAACGTGTTGCTTCTGGTGTTATTGCGAGAAAATCAGTAAATACACCTCTGCAAACCGGTATCAAAGCGATTGACTCAATGGTTCCTATTGGACGTGGCCAGCGTGAGTTGATCATTGGAGATCGACAAACAGGTAAAACAGCGATCGCCATCGATACCATTATTAATCAGAAAAGCCAAAATGTGAAGTGTATCTATGTAGCAATTGGCCAAAAAGCATCAACAGTTGCGAATATTGTAAAAACATTAGAAGAGTATGGTGCCATGGATTATACTACTGTGGTTGCATCTACAGCGAGCGAACTAGCACCATTACAATATATTGCTCCTTATTCTGGCTGTGCAATTGGAGAAGAATGGATGGAGGCTGGACAAGATGTTTTAATCATCTATGATGATTTAACAAAGCATGCAGCTGCATACCGTACCCTTTCTCTATTATTAAAGCGTCCACCAGGCCGCGAAGCATACCCAGGTGATGTATTTTACTTACATTCCAGATTATTAGAGCGTGCTGCCCGTTTATCCGATGAATTAGGTGGTGGATCCCTAACCGCACTTCCAATCATTGAAACTCAGGCAGGTGACGTGTCTGCTTATATTCCAACGAATGTAATATCCATTACTGACGGACAGATTTATCTTGAAACGGAAATGTTTAACTCAGGTTTCCGCCCAGCGGTAAATGCAGGACTTTCTGTTTCCCGTGTTGGTGGATCAGCTCAAATTTCAGCGATGAAGAAGATTGCAGGTCCAATTCGTATTGAGCTTGCACAGTATCGTGAACTTGCAGCCTTCTCACAATTTGGTTCTGACCTTGATGCGGATACCAAAGAGAAGCTGGCACAAGGTGAGCGAATTAAAGAAATCTTAAAGCAACCTCAGTATAAACCTGTACCAGTGGAATATCAGGTTATCATTATTTATGCGGCAACAAAAAAATACTTACTTGATGTGGAAATATCAGCAATTCAATCCTTTGAAAAGCAATTGTTTGAGTATATTGATACGAAACATCCTGAAATACCAAGTAGTATTCGTGAAAAGCGCGTAATAGATGAAGAATGTGAAAAATCATTGGTGACAGCAATTGAAGCGTTTAAAAAGGTATTTACTCCATAATAGAGAGGGTGTGAAGTTATGGCCTCAATGAGAGACATTAAAAGGCGGAAGGATAGTATTCAAAGCACTGGTCAGATTACGAAGGCCATGAAGCTGGTATCTACAGTGAAGCTGCAGAAGGCAAGAGTAAAAGCTGAGAGTTGTCAGCCTTATTTCGAGCATATGCGGGCTGCAGTGAGTACTATGCTCCGCAAATCCAACAATTTATCACATCCTTATCTAAATGCTGGTCAATCTGATAAAAAAGCGGTGATTGTGATTTCTTCTAACCGAGGACTTGCAGGTGGCTATAATTCCAATCTGATGAAGCAAGTCACAGAGGGGGGATTCTCTAAAAAGGATACCATAGTGTATGCCGTCGGACGAAAAGCCAAGGAAGGACTTGCAAGAAAGGGCTATCAGATAGCTAAGGACTATTCCTATGTTATGAATGCACCGGTCTACAAGGATGCGATGGAGATTGGAAGAGAAGTATTGGATGCCTTTGTTAAGGGTGAGGTGGGTGAGATTCATCTTGTTTATACCGTGTTTAAGAACACTGTAACTCATGTTCCAACCTTGCTTAGACTTCTTCCGGTAGATCAAACAGCATTAGAGCAGGAAGAGGAGAAAGAGAACCTAAACGATCGCCTGACTTTAATGAATTATGAGCCTGATGCAGAGGAAGCTTTGGGAATTATTATTCCAAAGTACATCAATAGTTTGATATATGGTGCTCTATCTCAAGCGATTGCCAGTGAAAATGGTGCCAGAATGCAGGCGATGGATTCCGCAACCAACAATGCTGAAGAGATGATCTCTGATTTGTCATTAATGTATAACAGGGCACGTCAAGGAAGCATCACTCAGGAGTTGACTGAAATTATTGGTGGAGCGAATGCGATAGATCAATAAGGATAGTGAAATAAAAGAAACAAGGCATGTTTTATGC
>JAEYWQ010000350.1 GCA_023428885.1 Bacillota bacterium | reverse complement strand
ATATGAAAGGGTTCTCTATGTACATACAACTAGAAAGGGTTTGTGGCGGTAGATACATTACTATCGGTTCTGATTTACACGAGGTATAGGATCTGGCAACAAACTATGAAGTTACCCAAAAGTTAGCAGATAAATACGAACTTAAAAAATGTGATATTTATAGAACGTAAAATGATAATTGTATAACCGACAATAGAGGGTGTATTAGTTGATAGGAATTCGATCAACGGGCAATTATATATGCGCTGATTTACAAGGAACTAAAGCAAGCTGAGTGCTGGAGTGTTCTACATTCATTTGACAATAAGGAGTTTCAAAAACTATGACAACAGTTTATTTTGTTCGACATGCAGAGCCGGATTACACAAATCATAACGACATAGAACGACCATTAACGCCAAAAGGAAAAGAAGACAGCAAGTTAGTGACAGGTTATTTAAGAGACAAAGATATTGAAATGGTATTTTCTAGTCCTTATTTAAGGGCCATTGAGACGGTAAAAGATTTTGCCGACTCTTTTGGTCATACAATAATTACTGTCGAAGATTTTCGTGAAAGAAAAGTTGACAGTTGTTGGATAGAAGATTTTAATCGATTTACAGAGCAACAATGGAGTGATTTCAATTATAAGCTTTCTGATGGTGAATGTTTACAAGAAGTCCAAAAACGAAATGTGAATGCTCTGATGCAGGTGATAAATAAGTATCCAAATAAAAATATCGTAATTGGAAGTCATGGAACGGCATTAAGTACAATCATTAATTACTATAAACCTTCATTTGGATTTAATGATTTTCAAAGAATTCGTGCAATCATGCCTTGGATTGTGAAATTTACTTTTCATGGAGATGAATTGCTACATATAGAAGAAATCGATGTATTTAGCTGTACACTAGTCCGAAAAGCAGTAGGAGCTATAATTATCGATTCTTCAAATAAGGTTCTCATGGTGCATAAGGCCAATATTTACGATTGTAAGGAAAATATCAAAAAACACATTTGATCGCTTTATTGATGGGCATGGTATTAGGAGCGGTAGGTATTTTTTTAAGACTACTCTAATAGATGGCTATGAAATTTTTTACATATATGCTAAAATATATGAGAAAAGAGGATTTTTGCTACCCTTTTTATTGTCGATGGGAGGAGGATATGATTGAAATAACCGACGATAGCGTAATAGAAGAAGGCTATTGTAAAGCGTGATTCCAATCACAGTGGTTACGATGGAACAAGAAACAGTATTGAATAAAGGTATCGATGCCCTTTATACAATGAAGGAAAGTCTCTTAGAGCTTGAAGGATACAAAACACAAAGCTCGGAATTAGCAATGAAAGAGGATCAGCTCGAAAAACAGATGGAATATAAGGAAAAAGCAATTGTCGAAGAGATTAATGCTGCAATTAAGAAGAGAAGGGCCGAAGTGGAGGCTTCTTTTGAAGAGCAGGTTGATAAGATAAAAGCACGTATCAAGAAAGTGAAAGCGAAAAAAGATAAAGAAAAGAACACACAAGTATCTGAGCGAATAAAGGAGGCTACCGCGGACCTAACCACAGAGAAGATACGTTTGAAGGAAGAGATGAAGGCGGTATATCAGAAAAATCACATATCACGTTTCTTTAATAATTCCATGTATCATGCTTTGTTTCTTCCTCGAAGTTTTAAGGATGTATGTGGTATTTTGCTGACAGTTTTTGTTGTTTTATTTGTATTACCATATCTTATTGTATATAAGCTTCTATTGCCTCATGAAGTATTTTACCTTGTAATTGACTATATTATAACTGTTGTAATTTTTGGTGGCTTATACTTGTTGATCAGTGAGAAAACAAAAGGTCAACACACTGATGCTGTAATTGATATTCGTGCAACACGTGCCAAGCAGGCGAAGAATCAAAAGAAAATCAATGCAATTTCCAAAGACATTCGTAAGGATAAGGATGAGAGTGCTTATGGACTTGAAAGTTATAACAGTGAAATAGAAGAGCTTGAAGAGGATCTTAAATCAATCGCAGAAGATAAGAAGGAAGCTATGGTCGAGTTTGAGACAAAGACGATATCAATTATTGAAGCTGGAATTAGAGCTGATAAAAAAGATGAAATGGAGTCGTTAAAGGAAGCTCATGCACAGGCATATAAAGAGCAAAAGAGAGCAGAAGAAAAGGTAAAGCTATATTCCATTGAGATTACGAATAAGTATGAGAGCTTTATCGGTAAAGAGTTTCTTACTATGGATAAGATCGATAAATTGATTGATATTATACAATCTGGTCAAGCGAATACGGTTGCAGAAGCAATCGCTATGTACAGAAAAGAAAGTAAAAGTGTCTAATTTTCTTAACAACAAAGAGCCAACAACAGTGTATCTTAGAAATCTCACTGCTTGTTGGCTTTTTATATGTTAGGAAAATGTTCGGAGTATTTATAGTCTTGATCTAATCGGGCCCAATGACTATAAGTTTCTACATCAGGTTACGGCTTAACTTAATCAGACAATGGTTGATTCCCTGATAGATATGATCCACTAGGGACATTACTGTGGATAATCTGGTAGTCTGTAATAGCATCTGATCAAATAAACCTGACAAATTCACGATTCCAGTTACGAATAAGTCACCAACATAAGGTAAATCCTTATCAACTCCAGCACCTGGTTTTAATGGGCCTTCACCAAG
>JAEYWQ010000349.1 GCA_023428885.1 Bacillota bacterium | reverse complement strand
ATGCAATTTGCTTTCTCACTGCTAAAAGAGGTATCTCTGCTCCTAATAAAACCATAGTTTCAAGGCGGGATAGCATATCAACTGGAGAATTCGAGTGACCTGTACTCATACCACAATGCCCCGTATTTAAGGCTTGAAGCATATCAATACTAGAGGCATCACGAACTTCACCCACAATAATACGATCAGGCCGCATACGTAAAGAAGCTTTAATAAGGTCTCGTATATTAATTTGATTCTTCCCTTCTATATTAGCATTCCTCGCCTCTAGGCGGACAATGTTTGGGATATTCCGAATCTGCAATTCTGCGGAGTCTTCAATGGTAATAATTCGTTCATCTTTTGGTATGTAATTAGAAAGCGCATTCAAGAATGTAGTCTTACCAGTTCCAGTTCCACCGCTGATGAAGACATTGTAGCCAGCGATTACTAACTTCCTTAAGAAGTCTGCTGCCTCTTTCGTGATCGAACCTAGTTCAATTAAATGTTCCATTGTCATGGTCTCCTTCGGGAACTTTCGTATTGTAACCATAGGTCCATCCAATGCGACCGGTGGCAACACAATATTAACTCGAGAACCATTGGGCAATCTTGCATCAACGATTGGACTCGATTCATTAATAATTCGGTTAGCACCAGAAGCAATTTGCTGTATGATATCTTCCAGCCTTTTCTCAGATTCAAATTGCTGATTTACCTTACTAATAGAGCCCTCCCGTTCAATAAATATCTGTTTAGAGCTATTAATCATAATTTCTGTAATGCTATCGTCCTCAATTAATTCTTGTAAGATATCAAGCCTACGAATGGCATTAAATAAGTCCTTCCTCAGCCGCTGTCTCTCCTTCATACTAATGTAAGTCGCCTGACTTCTCATCCTTAGAGTTTCATCAATCATATCCAACAGTTCTTCATCATTTACCTCTCTACTTAAATCAATATTTGCAAGAACAACCTGTTGGAGCTCTTTTTTCATACTCTCCATTCCACTACCCCTTTTCTAGTTTCTTAAGCACAGTCGATTACTTGGAATCGCTCTATCATTTGCTCTCCCTCTTTCAAAACGATTTGTCGATAGAATTCTTTCCTTAATTGCTCTGATAGCTTATCCTTGCTTGCAGCTTCATAGATTTTCTCACATTGTGATAATAATTGACTAGTTGCACCTCCTGGCATTGGAAGATCTAAAATGATATACTGATATCTTCCCATCTGAACAATAGCCTCCATCAACTTCATAACCTCGTCTGCAGTCATTTCAATAATATCACTATAATGCTCCACACCATCTAAATAATCAAAAGAAACTTGTGTTGTAATTATAGAACTCAGCTTTGTAGAAGGATTGGTCTCACCCTTTTTAATCAAATAGATTGCTTCGGATAATTTAAAGCCTTGGCTTTGCTCTTTTATTAAAAAAGGCTGAAAGCTTAAAAATAATGTCTTTCCTTGCTTGGCGTAATTATTGGCAACAAGAATTCCTAGGTCACACTGCGCTTGATTATATGTAACCGAACAAATACCAATGATATGATGTTGTTCTACCTGTTTCCCATGATAAATAACATTACCCTCTAATATATATAACTGACTAATCTGTTGCATGACCTGAATCGCTGATTGATACATAAAGATAGCCTTGCATCCCAAATACTCCTTCGTATGATGTAACTCACTTAAATAGTACTTCGATACAGCCCTAATACAGCCTAAATCCTCACTGTCTATGCTATCATCAAATAGTAACACCTGAACTTTTTGATTTCTTTCGAACTCAAAGTAGAGTTCTTTCCTCGTAAATGCAAACACTTTAAATCCAAACTCCTTAGAACGGTTCATGAAGTCCATCAAGGAATAAACATACCCTTCATCCATGTGTAAAATAGCAAGTGTATGTAACATATCGCCTCCTATATGAAGTTGTAACTTGGGAAATAAAAGAATTGGTATATATGATACTTTTAGAAAAAAGATAAACTAGAACTTAATGATGTTCTTATAATATTCCAAATTTTGTAATTAGTCAATAAGCTTTTCCACTTTATTCTAACTTCATCAATTTGCCTAATTTTTGAATCCAATATAGGCAAATTGACCAAGGATCAGATATGGTTGAAAAAATAAACCACACCGTAAATTAAGATAAGACCTGGGATTCCAAGGAGAGCAATGGTTGGAACAGAAACCGCATTCACTCCTACACTACAATCAATCTTAAGAAGAGTCATGACTGCATTAATTGCTAAGATTGCAACTACGCCACATATTGCACGAACACATACAGTTCCAAGCCATCTAGGGTGAGTCTTATAAAGATAAACCAGCATTGCAGCAACCGATAGCAGAAAAAAAGCTGGATATAGGTATTTTTCCATAAGGGGAAGCCCCTTTCATGTAAGGATGCTTATCCTAGCACAAGATAATTACTATATGTATATTACGCAAAATTATAGATATGACATGTATATCTCGTCCAAGTGGTGACTATAATATAGCAAGCATGTAAATGTTCTTGGAAAGGTGTGATAATTATAGCTTTTTTTGGAAAAAAGAAAGACTTACGCAGTGATGAACTATTGCTAGAGATTGCGAAAACACAACGAGATTTGGATTCTGCCTACCAGAATTTTGAGAACGTTATAGACCCAGATTTAATCGACAGTTGCATATATGAGGTGAATGCAATACAACATCGATATAAATTTCTATTAAGGGAAGCCAAAAAACTAAATCAATTTACCACAGAAACTTACTAAAATTTGCACCTAAAGTAAGCGCCTAATTTCAGGGTGGATTCCATTTAATGATATTTCTTTTTATAATCGTTAGTAGGAAATGCGAGCATTTTACTCCACTTTTTCGCGAGAATGCGAGTATTTCACTCTATTTTGGAGGCTAACATTTATGAAAATAAAAAGAATGTCTATTGATGAGAAGCTTCAACTTATCATGGAGTGTCGCAATAGCGGACTCACAGATTATCAATGGTGTAAACGCCATGATATTAATCCTAGTACATTTTACAACTGGATCAACCGTCTTCACAAAAAAGGGAATGTAATTCCAGAGTCCTTACCTGATGAAAAAAAGTCTCAGTTAAAGCAAGAAGTTGTTAAACTGGAATTAGTTCATGAAGATGTAAGTCTGTCAACGAAAGTAAATGAAACTATGAAATCCTTTGAAAGTCAAACTAGCACGGTACAGCCTGCGGTTGAAATTGTACTTGAAAATGCTACGGTTCGTTTGTTTCATGGAATCGATCAACAGTTAGTTGAAACGATGTTAACATGTCTTGGAGGTGTTATACATGCTAGGTGACATTTCTTCTGCTGATAACATCTATATTATAACCGGTTATACAGATATGAGGAAAAGCTTGGATGGTCTCTGTGCTATTGTTCTTAATCAGTTAAAAGATGAACTAGATAGTCGATCTATTTATCTCTTTTGTGGAAAAAGATGTGATAGAATTAAAGTTCTTCTTAAGGAGCCTGACGGTCTCGTGCTCCTCTATAAAAGACTCGATGTGATCCAGGGCAGGTACCGTTGGCCTAGAAATGGTAGTGAAGCAAAAACGATCACTTGGCAGCAATTCGACTGGCTCATGTCAGGCCTTGAAATTGAACAGCCAAAGGCACTAAAACATGCCTGAAATCCTTGATTTTACTGGATTTGTTATCCTTTTTATGGTATAATAAATATAGCAAAAGAAGGAGTAAACGTATGGCCGCTAATAGTAGAGATAGTCAATTTTTAGAGCTGAAAGATATGATCTCACAACTAAATATAACAATTAGAACTCTGAATGAGACCATTACCAAACAGCAGACTGAGAATGATAATCTCAAAGCCGAACTTGCATGGTTCCGTCAGAAACTTTTTGGGTCTTCCAGTGAACGTCGTAAAGTTGATATGGATGGACAGCTGAATCTCTTTGGTGAGATGCCAGAGGAGGAAGAACCACCTGTGGAATTGATTGAACCAGAAGTCATTTCTGTTACTTCAAAGAAGCCTCGTAAAAGCAAAGTAACTCTGGAGAAACAGTTTGAAAATCTACCTACCAGACAAGTTCCAGTAGATACTCTTTCAGACGAAGATAAAATCTGCCCAATCTGCAGCACTGAGATGGTTCCAATCGGAACTGAAGTTATCCGAAGCGAGATTGTATATACTCCTCCAAAACTAGAACGAATTGAATATATTGCTACGACGTATTCTTGCCCTAATTGCAAAGAGACAGAAGAGCCACAATTCATCAAAGATAATGGTAACCCTGCATTAATTCCAGGTAGCTATGTTTCTGAATCCTTGTTAGCTTATATCAGCTATCGAAAGTTCGGATTATATATCCCTCTATACCGTCAAGAACAGGATTTTCTGCAACTAAATGCACCGATAGGACGTACATCAATGGCGCATTGGATTATTACAGCCGCAATGGAGTACCTACAGCCACTGTATGATTTCTTTCATCGCATGCTCCTAAAAAGACGATTTTTCATGATGGACGAGACACCAATCCAAGTGTTAAAAGAAGAGGGACGCAGAGCGCAAACAAAGTCTTACTTATGGGTCTTGCGTACCGGAGAAGATGGGCTTTCACCTATTATTCTGTACAACTATACTCCTACAAGAGCTGGAGAAAACGCAAAACAATTCCTTGATGGGACTGAGCCAGGATTCTATCTTATGGCTGATGGATATCAAGGTTATAACAAGGTGGAGGAAACCAAACGTTGTTGCTGTTTTGCCCATATCAGGAGATACCTGCTAGAGGCCATTCCAAAAGGATCTGAAAAGGACTACAGTCATCCTGCAGTACAAGGGGTTTTGTATTGCAACAAGCTTTTTGAATATGAACGTTCTTATAAAGAAAAGGAACTTTCTTATACACAAATTCATACACGACGCCTCAAAGACCAAAAACCGGTGATTGAGGGCTTTTTGTCATGGCTAAAACAAGTCAAACCAGGAAATAATGCTAAACTTAAGAAAGCCATTACTTACATACAAAATCGACAAGACTTTCTTATGACTTATTTAGAAGATGGACGATGCAGTTTAAGTAATAATCTTAGCGAAAATGCATTACGCCCAGTAACCGTGGCGAGGAAAAATTGGCTATTTAGTGATACAACGGATGGTGCTACAGCCAATTCATTATTTCTTACCATCGTCGAAATGGCTAAGGCTTATCATTTGAGTCTATATGAATATTTAAAGTTCTTATTTGAACATCGACCTAGTAATAGCATGACAGATCAGGAGCTTACAAAACTTGCCCCTTGGAATGAGAATGTTCAGCAACTTTGCAACAACAAATGTAGTGAGAAGATTTCGGAAGTCTAACATATGGATCCGAAATCTTTTTTAGATATACACCCTGAAATTATGCGCTTACCACCTAAACAGATTTTAAAGGAATAAATTCCTTACACAACGCATTATTCTGTATATACACCTACTGGCATACGCAAAATATGCATATTAAAAAGCGCTACAAAGCCATATTAGACTTTGTAACGCTTTATTTTCATGCAAGCTATTAGTCAGAGCATGCAAATACTCGCAACTTATCACTGAATGAAGGTGAAACTACATATGTATATAGTTCAAACATCAATGTGGAGGAATATACTCATTTTGCTCTTCGGTTTATTGAATTAGTTGATAAAAAAGAAAGCCACTGAAGCTACCTTACTACATAGAAAATAGGCATAGTTAGTGTAATTTTTATTGAGGAAAACAAGTCAATGAACCAACCGCTCAAGGTTTCGTATATTTCACAAATGGAATTACATAATCAATCTATTTTGCCAATTGCAATTACTTGAGCGAAAGCAATACAACCATTTGTTTTTTTGAAGTTGATGTTCCATATTAATTTTTGAGACCGATGAAGATGAATTTGAACTGCAATCAATACATAACGTTTAATACAAATTTTAGATTAGGTTTCAAAAATGATGCTAAATTTAAGTAAGCGTCAAATTACTCGCCTATCATTGTATTAAGTTTTAGTCTATACTTTGAAAAATAACAGATTTTTTCAAGGAGGTACTAAAACTATGGATCAGTGTACTCATGAAGTCAGGGATCAGCATTGGAGAAAAGTTCTCCAATCTTGTCAACAACGTCCAGCGAGACAATCAGCAAAAAACTGGCTTGAAGAAAATGATATCTGTGAGCAAAGTTATTATTACTGGCAACGCAGATTACGCGAGAAAACATACCAACAAATGCCGAAAGATACTTCATCGATTTCAGTCACCCAGAATAACACGGGTGTTTCTTTCGCAGAAATTCCATGGCAACAGGCAACCCTTGAACATAAGGATATGATGAGCAGTTTTGCACCTGCCGCTGTGTTGAAAACAGCTACAATGACAATAGCTATTACGAATGAAATATCGGATTCCTTGCTTTCCAGAATCATTCAGGAGGTATCACATGCTTGAAGATGTCGCAGCGAATCGCCGTGTGGTCCTTGCCTGTGATACGGTAGATTTGAGAAAAGGAATCGATGGTTTGGTAATGATCATTGGTGATAAATATAATCAGAACCCCTTTGAAAAAGGTACACTATTTCTATTCTGTGGAAAACGTTCCGATCGTTGTAAAGGTTTGCTTTGGATGGGCAATAATCTCCGGTTTCTTTACATATATTAAGCCATTTTGGAGGAAAAATCGTCATCAGAAGGGTGCTAAAGACTTATACAAAAGGGCTTTAAGCCCTCATGTCCCATGGGTCTGTTTTTTAGTGTTAAAATACCAGTTTTAATTATAAATCAACAGCAAAGGGGTATAATTCAGTCGAATCATACCCCAACAAATGAATAAGTATCCAGAATATAACTCAACAAGAAATGTCATAATAAATATTCAATGAACATTTATTAGCTACATTACGAAAACAAATATGTAGGACATAAATATATATTTTAGAAAATACTCAATAGTAATAATGATATGGCTATTATTAGTGTTAAAACTATTCTAATAATATGATTAAGATTTAAATTATCTGATTTATTATAATTACTATCAAACTTTGTTGTAAATCTATAGAACATTTTCGGAGATAATAAATCTAAGATAAACAATGCAATGAATATTGTTGCTATCATAAAAGGAAAAAATTGTCCACGAAAAACAGTATTATAATCCTTTAAGGCAAGACTAATTACTATTTCATATACAATTAATTCTGAATTATTTATTAATTTATCATCAAATTGGTTAAAACTTTGAGACTCACTAACATATAACTCTCCCTTTTCATCGTATAGTTTAAATTGTTCAGCATTGTTAACGTCATATTGGCCAACAAATAATACTTTATTATTCTCATTCAATTTCACATTATAATAACCAGAAATTCTTTCTTTATAATCAATAGTAAATACTTTTTTACTACGATTAGTAATATATTCTATTTGATTATTTTTATCATTTAGTCTAATTGTTACCTCTAACCCATTTAAGTGACCTGAAAAGATACTAATATCATTCTCTTTCGTAACACGAAAAAATTCATTATCATGTATAATTCCTTTTTGAAAATATACCGAAAAGTACATTAAAAGTATAACTCCTAATATAGATGCTATTAATACCTTTATTCTTGTTTTCATTCAATCACCTACTATTTTTTATCCTTTAATACGGAGAGGTGTACCATAAATCCTCAGTCAAAAGAATTACTGTATTATAATTATAAGAGAAACTAATACTTCCTGTCTCATCCATATATGGACTACTACCATTACTTATTCTACTATTAGCGATTGAAATCAAATAGTTGTTATCTTCATAATGTGGAGATTGTTTTCCACCAGAAGTAGTTTTACGTACTACCTTTGGATAATTTGTTGCATTATCAAAATAACGCGCTGTTTCCTCTAATGTATAGTTTACTATACCAGCAGAAGAACCTGCTCGATATGAACTACTATAATTATCCCATACCATACAATATTTACGGAACCAAGTTGCAGTTGCATCCATTTCATATACTGAACTGCCAGTTGTATAGTTTGGAGAGATAGTAGATAAGTCAATTGCTAATGCCGTAAGTATAGCCCAAGTATAAGTTGTGGTATATCCAATTACTATATTACATACTCTATTTAATGCAGTTGCAACTGTTTGTGAACTACCTGCATA
>JAEYWQ010000232.1 GCA_023428885.1 Bacillota bacterium | reverse complement strand
CTTGGTTGGAATTAGAAAAAGCCCGACAAGATATACGTAATAAGGGTGAAGAAACCATGGAATATTTAAAACAAACTGGCCGTAAAGGTATCGTTCTTGCTGGACGTCCTTACCATGTGGATCCAGAAATCAACCATGGTATCCCAGAACTCATTAACTCCTATGGAGTTGCAGTTCTTACTGAAGACAGTGTCTCTCACTTGGGTGAAGTAGAACGTCCATTAATTGTAGTTGATCAATGGATGTATCATTCCCGTTTATATGCTGCTGCTTCCTATGTAAGAACTCAGCCTAATTTGGAATTGATCCAGTTAAACTCCTTTGGTTGTGGTCTTGATGCTGTAACTACTGATGGAGTAAATGATATTTTATCAGCAGCCGGTAAGATATACACCGTACTTAAAATCGATGAAGTCAATAACTTAGGTGCTGCCAGAATCCGTGTCCGCTCACTCTTATCCGCAGTAAAGGATCGGGAACGCAAACATATTGAAACAAAGATGGAATCCAGTGCACATCATCGAGTTGTCTTTTCCAAAGAAATGAAGAAGGATTATACGATCTTAGCACCGCAGATGTCACCAATCCACTTTGATTTATTAGGGCCAGCATTAAATTCTTGTGGTTACAAGGTTGAGATTCTAGGCAAGGATGATAAGGCAGCGGTTGATGTTGGTTTAAAATATGTAAACAACGATGCTTGCTACCCATCTGTCATCGTTGTAGGCCAGATTATGGATGCCCTCTTATCCGGTAAATATGATTTGGATAAGGTTGCAGTCTTTATTACCCAAACTGGTGGTGGTTGTCGTGCCACAAACTATATAGGCTTTATCCGAAGAGCTCTTAAAAAAGCTGGCTTTGGTCACGTTCCAGTAGTCTCCATCAGTACTTCTGGATTAGAGAAGAATCCAGGCTTTAAGATAAACTATAACTTAATTGCACGTGCTGTTCAGGCATTGGTTTATGGTGATGTATTTATGCGTATTCTTTACCGCATGCGTCCATACGAGCTTGAGAAAGGATCTGCCAATGCTTTGCATGATCACTGGAGAGCTATCTGTCAAAAATCCGTACAAAACGGTAAATGGGGAGAGTTCAAGAGGAACTTACGTGGTATGATTCGTGACTTTGATGCACTCCCGATCGATGAAACCCTGGTAAAACCAAGAGTTGGTATTGTTGGTGAAATCTTAGTTAAGTTCCTTCCATCCGCTAACAACTATTTGGTGGATTTATTAGAGCAAGAAGGTGCAGAGGCTGTTATGCCAGATATGGTTGACTTCTTCTTATACTGCTCCTTTGATGCGAATTATAAGGTAGAATTCCTAGGTAAGAAGAAAAGTGAAGCAACGATCAATAACTTAATTATCAAGTTCTTGGAATGGGCTAGAAAAGAAGCCAGAAAAGAATTGGAAGCCAGCAAACATTTTACTGCTCCAAAAGAAATTGCTGAATTAGCTGATTTGGCTGCCCCAATTGTATCCATCGGTAATCAAACTGGGGAAGGATGGTTTTTAACAGCTGAAATGATTGAATTGATTCACTCAGGAGTACCAAACATCGTTTGTGCGCAACCATTTGCTTGTTTACCAAATCATATCGTGGGTAAAGGTGTTATCAAAGAATTACGTCATCAATATCCGAATTCAAACATTGTTGCTGTAGATTATGATCCAGGTGCAAGTGAAGTAAATCAATTAAATCGAATCAAGTTGATGCTTTCTACTGCAAATAAAAACTTAATAAAAAACTAATCATGGAATGATCATCATTAGCGGCTCTTGAACTAACCCAACGTAAGAGCCGCTAATATGTTGCTAACACAACCGCTCGAGCGCGAAAGTGTCTGTAAAGCAGTCACTTTATAATCTACATAGGAGGTTTTATGTACCCATACATATTAATGATACAAATATTTGTGTTGGTTATCAGTTTCATCATATTGGCAATTCTACTCTTTCGTAAACCCTTTCATGGACAGACAATTTTTTTACTACTAATTGCCGCTATTATGATTCAATCCTTTGGTTATCTGCAAGAGATGACAAGTAAGTCTTTAGAAGCTGTCATGATAGCCATTAAAACACAGTATATTGGTTCCTGTTTCGTAAATATACTATTCCTGTATTTTTTATTAGACTATTGTAATTATAAGAAGAGTAAAAAGCTATTTACCTTCTTATTAACCTTCAACTTAATCATATTAATAGCAGTATTTACCTGTGAACACCATACCCTCTACTATACATCCCTGGAATTTATTATGGATGGTATCTTCCCACATGTTATCTTAGGGAAAGGTATTCTTTATAAATTATTCAAAATTGAAGTTACGATTATGAATATTGTGGTATTAACCACCTTAATGCATCATTTCTTTTCTTTAAGTAAGGCAAAACGCCGTCATGAGATAAATTTCGTTCTTGCCTGCCTATTCCCAAGTAGCACTTGTTTGCTTTATGGCTTTGGTTTATTTGATATATATGACCCTTCTTCTGCTAGCTTTTCAATTGCTGGTGCTCTTGTTTTGGTAGCTATATATAGACACGAATTATTTGATATTATACACACTGCAAGAGAAAGAGTAATTGAAACCATGGAGGAAGCACTGGTAGTCGTTGATGCGAATTATTGTCTTCTAGATCATAACCCTTCCGCCGAGAAATTGTTTCCTGAATTATATCACTGTCCAAAGAATGAGATGTTACAAGATGTCTCCCCTTTCTTAAATGATTTATTCCAGCACAGGATCTCACATGAATTTAAGCAAAATGGGCGCTATTATCGTACCCAGATAACCAAGATCTATAATCGACTAACCATAGTTGGATATTCTGCCTGGATCTTCGATACAACTGAAAATGTCCTATCCATGGAAAATCAAATCCAACTTCGTGAACAGGCGGAACATGCCAATCAAGCAAAGAGTATTTTCCTTGCCAATATGTCACATGAGATCCGTACTCCATTAAACACAATCTTAGGTGTGACTGAAATTCTTCTAAATCAGAGTATGACCGATCAGACTCGAAGTGATATCATCTTAATCAAGACTGCAGGTAGTACCTTATTAAGTTTAATCAATGAAATATTGGATTTTTCAAAGATTGAATCAGGGAAGATGAGTTTTGTAAAAGAAGACTACAAATTAACCTCAGTGATCAAAGATGTCATTGGAATCATAAGTGTAAAGTTGACCCTGAAACCAATTATATTAAAGGTTGAGACAGAAAAGAATCTGCCGAAATATCTGATCGGAGACGAGCTTCGTTTTCGCCAAATTTTAATTAATCTACTAAATAATGCAGTAAAATTCACAGATCAGGGATCTATCAGTCTGAATGTGAAGTGTACTTATCCAGATACGGATCAAAGCAACATGGTAATATTACATATTGAAGTGAAAGACACTGGCTGTGGTATTGATGAAAAGGATCAGATACGAATCTTTGAAATGTTTGAACAAGTGGGAAATAAGACCTCTCTCTCTAACGAAGGTAGCGGACTTGGCCTTCCTCTCTGTCATCGTATGTTATCAATGCTTGGAGGCTCCATCCAGGTTCAAAGTGAATTAGGAAAAGGAAGTACCTTTACCATTACCTTACCTCAAGAAATATCCCAGATAGACCACGAAAGCATTCCTTCTACTACTAAAAATATGCAAAATGAGGTTACGACTCATATCCCACCTTATCATTTTACTGCTCTTGTGGTAGACGATAATCCTCTGAATCTATTGGTAGCCAAAGGTTTACTTAACCTATTCGAATTAGATGTAACAGCTGTTGAGACAAGTAAGGAAGCTCTCGATTTGTTAAAACAAAGCTCTTATGACATTATATTCTTAGATTATATGATGCCAGAGATGGATGGTATTGAGACATTACATGCAATCCGTGCAATGGATCTTCCACACTGCAAAACAGTTCCTATCATCGCCCTAACCGCCAATGCAGTCAATGGAGTAGATAAACTACTGATTAAAGAAGGCTTCCATGACTACATTAGTAAACCAATCGATATAAAGAAACTGGCCGGTATTCTAAGCCGATGGCTTTCCATACAAACCAGTGATAAACTAAAATATGAAGAGCCAAAATTGATTAACTATCAGACTGAAGCCTTCCAACAGTTCAGTGAAATATATAATATTGACTGGAATGCAGGATTAAACAATTGTGCTGGTCAATGGCATACTTATTTTGATACACTAGCTTTGTTCTCTAGCGAAGGAATAAAACAACTGGAGCAATTGAACAATGCTTTTGAGGATGAGGATTATCCACTATATACGATATGGATTCATGCGATCAAATCATCACTACTTACGATTGGTATCAATCACTTAGCTCAGCAAGCATTAGAATTAGAGCTTGCCGCTAAGGATAATAACATTGGGTATGTAAAAACGAACCATCTACCCTTTCTTCAAAAGTGTAATCTTCAGTGCCACGCCATAGTAGCTTACCTTTCAACAAAGGGCTATACACAAATTTAATCAATATTTTCTATTTGCCAATCGATTGGTGATACACCATTTGCAAGAAGGAAATCATTCGCTTGACTAAAGTGCTTACAGCCAAAAAAACCTCGATATGACGAAAGTGGGCTGGGATGTGGTGCTTCAAGGATGAGGTGTTTGGGATTGTCAAGCATGCTACGCTTTGCTTGAGCTGGAGCCCCCCAAAGAAGATAAACCACAGGACGATCAATCTCATTCACTGCCCTGATCACCGCATCAGTGAAGAGTTCCCAGCCCTTTTTCTGATGAGAGTTGGCTTCATGAGCACGAACAGTTAATATGGTATTAAGTAACAAAACCCCTTGGGTTGCCCACTTTTTTAAGTAACCATTGTTGGGAATATAACAACCTAGATCACTCTGTAATTCTTTATAGATGTTCTTGAGAGATGGAGGAAGCTTTTCTTGCTCTGGGACAACTGAGAAGCTAAGACCATGTGCCTGTCTCTCATTATGATAAGGGTCTTGACCAAGGATCACAACCTTTACTTCATCTAACGGTGTTAGCTTGAATGCAGTAAAGATGTTTTCCTTAGAAGGATATATAGTTGCTGTATTATACTCCTCTTCAATAAAGCTATATAAACTTTCATAATATGATTTTTGAAATTCCTGTGAAATTGCCTTCAACCAATCATGACTAATATTGTACATAAAACCTCCGTCTCAGATTCTTACCGAAAGCTGCTTATCCTTTAGATATTGCTTTAACTCATTAATTTCTAACTCTTTATAGTGGAATAAGGAAGCAGCCAAAGCAGCATCTGCCTTCCCGTCCGTGAGCGCTTCATAGAAATGATCTTTGTTTCCAGCTCCTCCCGAGGCAATGACAGGAATCGAAACATTCTCGGCAACCAAGCGTGTTAATTCAATATCGTAGCCATCCTTGGTTCCATCACAGTCCATACTGGTTAAGAGGATTTCTCCAGCCCCAAGCTGATTTGATTTGATCGCCCATTCTATTGCATCAATTCCCATATCTACACGGCCACCATTCTTATAGATGTTCCAACCAGAACCATCTGATCTTTTCTTTGCATCAATTGCTACCACAACACACTGGCTACCGAATTTATCTGCTGCTTCACTGATTAAATTTGGATTCATAATCGCAGCTGTATTGACAGCGATTTTATCTGCACCTTCACGAAGAATTAGCTTAAAATCATCAATGGTACGAATTCCACCACCTACTGTAAATGGAATAAACACTGTTTCAGCAACTCTACGCACCATATCAAGCTTAATAGTACGAGCATCAGAGGATGCTGTAATATCTAAGAAAACCAATTCATCTGCTCCTGCTTTACCATAAGCTGCAGCAACTTCTACTGGATCTCCTGCATCACGTAAGTCAACAAAGTTGATTCCTTTTACCACTCTACCATTATGCACATCCAAACAAGGAATAATTCTCTTTGTAAACATTGTCGTCCCTACCTTTCTGTCTTCTTTAAATTAGCAAAGTTTTTAAGGATCTTAAGGCCTACATCTCCACTCTTTTCTGGATGGAACTGGCATCCAAAGAGATTTTTATGTTCTACAGAGGCATCGATCAAGGTACTATACTCCGTGCTAGCAGCCACGTCCAAACGATTGCTTGCCTTTAAATAATAGGAGTGAACAAAATACACATAGGATTGATCTGCTAAGCCCTCATATAAGCTAGCTTGATTCATATACTCAAGAGAATTCCAACCAATCTGAGGAATCTTTAAGCCCTCCTTATCAGGAATACGAAGGATTTTACCTGGTAATAGATTTAACCCTTCATAGTCTGGACTTTCCTCACTTCCCTCAAACATTAATTGCATACCAAGACAGATACCTAGGAAAGGGGTATTACTAGTCGCAATTTCCTTGATGGTTGGGATCAAGTCATAGGATCGCAATTTATTCATAGCTTCTCCAAAGGCTCCAACCCCTGGTAAGATAACTTTATCTGCTCTCTTTAATATGTCCTTATCTCTTGTTATCGTAGCTTCTTCCCCAATGAAGTTTAACGCCTTTTGCACACTCCTTAGATTCCCTGCATCGTAGTCAATGATAGCAATCATGTCGTTTCCTCCGTATATTTATATTTTCCTATAACTATAAATTAACTTGCTTAATTTTGCAACCAAATATCTGAACTTAATATAAATATGTTAACTGCAACTTCATCCCTTACCCGCTTGTGATCATCTTGGCATATAAAAATAGCGCAAGGATTACGACAATTCCTGCGCTATTTTACAATCATTACGTATTTGTAAATCTTCTTCACATTTCCTATCGAACTTCTTTTAATTACTCTTGGTAGATTCAGTATCCGTTGAATTTTATTGCTTTGCTTTCGCATCAGTATTCGCTTGATCTATATCCCTTGAATCTTCCTCACTGGCTTGCTCCACATGTTCACTGGCTAATTCATATACTGCCATGCTATATGTTGTCTGATCTTCATAGGCTAATAGAACTTTTGCGTCTTCTTCAGACAGGAAGAATGTTTCGTTTAATTCTTCAATTATGTTTTCTTTTACATAATTCAAGTCGCTTTCTATACCATGAACAGATGCAAGCATATAGTATTTTTCGTATCGTTCCAAACCTTTTAATAGAGAGTCCAAAGCTTCTGGATACTTCTTCAAGTTTAAGAAATTATTATAAGAATTCAACTGCTTGTTCACATACATTACAGTCATAATCTTATCATAAATCTCTAAATCTTCCTCCTTAATATCGATACCATACACATTTTGATAAGCATCATTATATAATTGACGGTTAAAAGATTCTTCTGCATGTTTAATGTTGATTGTATAGTTATAAAGATTGGTACCAATTACAATAACGATTGCAGCTGCAGCAAAAAAGACGAAAATAATTGAAGCACCAACTTTATTGATTTTTCCCTCATTAGCTTCTATTTCATCGATTAATTCTTGTATCTCTCTGGAATGCCTTGCTTTTTCTTCCTTCTTTGCAGATGCTCTTGCAGTAGCTTCCGCTTTCTTTCTTGCGGATTCTTCCTTTGCTTTTCTAGCATTCTCTGCTTTTTCAGCTTTGCTGCGTGCCTTTTTCTCTTTCAGTTCCTCTGCTTGTTTTAGTTTTTCCTGTTCTTTAAGCTCGCCTTCTAGAATCGCTTTTTGCTTTCTAGCTTCCAGCTCTTCTTCTGTAATATCTTCCTTGATATTGCCAAATACCCGCTTAAAGATACTAATTTTTTCTTTCGTTTTATCTTGCTTATTCTTTTTCCTGGAATTCTTTTTGGAGTTCTTTACTGCTGTTTCCATCCCTTGAACATCAAACTCATCATTGCTAGGTAGCATACTCATGAGATCATCATCCAATTGCATATCGTCTAAAGAAGTAACAGCACTAAGAGCATCTGCATAGAGATCGGAAATATCTATGGATAAATTGTCTTCAGCTAGATGCATTTCATCAATTGCCACTGGTTGAAATTCCTCCTGTGGCTTTTCTTCCTGCGGTGCTTCATCTATATAATTGATCTCATTGATTAGATCTAATAAGTCTAGATCATTATCAGAAAAATCATACGCATCCTTCATATGTTCAGCTTCCTCTATAGCTTTCTTGGATGTCTCATCATGATATGCTTCGTGATTGTCAGACTCACTGCTTTCTTCATGAGTATCCAAGATCATCAGATCATCAGACTCACTTTCTTCCTCATTAGCAAATAAGGAGTTTAAGAAATCTAAATCGGAGTCATTATCTGATGTGCTAAATATATTATAGTCTTTCGGTATTTGTTTCACTAAGCCATCCTCTATTTCATTATCCCATAAGCGCTCGTCTCTTATCTCAGTTTCAAGTTGTTGTGTTTTTTGTTGTTTATTCTTCAAATAGATATCCTTTAAATCATCAGAAGGCGTAATTGAATTAAGCAGATTGTCTAGATAGGATTCATCTGCCATTTTCTCTTCTTGAGAACTGCAATTATCACATAATTGAGCACCGTCAGGTATATTTTGATTACATTTGATACACTGTGCCATTCTTACACCTTCCTAACTGATGTAGTTATCTTTTCATCAATAATAAATCCATTGCATTTACAAGGGAACCAATCTCTGGTTTTGAAAGTTGTGCATCTGCCCCAACTGCTTCCCCTTTTCTCTTCATCTCATCATTTACTAAGGATGAGAAAATAATAACTGGAATGCTTTTGAGTTCTTTGTCATCTTTGATTAATTTTGTTAATCTGTGTCCATCCATCTGAGGCATTTCAATATCAGTGATTACACAACCGCAATTTTGCTTAACTGTATTCTCACTTTTATATTCAAGCAGCTTATTCCATGCTTCTAATCCATTCATGGTTACAGTTATATTGGAATATCCTGCTTTCGCCAAACATTCTTGTAACAATTTACTTAAAAGCGGCGAATCCTCAGCAATTAGTATTGGTAATTTAATGCGCTCTCTTGGACCCAAATGATCCATATCAGAAACCTTTAAACTAGTCTCAGGACTTATATCGGCTATTATCTTCTCAAAATCAAGTATAATAATTAATTTTTCTTGTATTTTAATAATTCCAGTAGCTACACTTTTACCTGCTTGATTTAATGTAGAATCAGGCTTTGAGATATCTGACCATGTAACACGGTGGATACCCATAACACGATTTACATGAAAGCCTACATGAAGATTATTAAAATTCGTAACGATATACATATCTTTATCATAATTATCTGATACAGGTATATTAAGTGATGTAGCAAGGTTTACAATTGTGATAATAAGATCACGCGGCATGAAGATACCTTCAACACTTGGATGTGCATTTGGTACTAAAGTAGGTTTGCGATATGGTAAGATTTCTCGGATCTTTGCAACGTTAATACCATATGAATTTCCACCAACTTCAAACTCGAGAATTTCTAATTCATTCGTCCCACTCTCTAATAAAATACTATTCTCCATATTAACCTCTTTCTCATCCTGCGGATTGGATTATTCACCTATTCGTTTGTACATTAGCAAAATATTGCTTGCTTCAAGCTCCTTTTAGGAAGCTGAAATTGTAACAAAATATAACTTCTTACTCTAAATTATAACTTAAATCAGTAAAATATTCAATCTATTTTGGTGAATAC
>JAEYWQ010000203.1 GCA_023428885.1 Bacillota bacterium | reverse complement strand
GCAAGCTTTGTTTCAATGATGGCTTTCCTAAACATCTTGTTTTCTATCTGGGAACTCAACATATCTAGTGCATTCACCACCGTTACCCCGGCATGAAGTATACTGGTAAACTGTCGACAAAATACGGAGAGTTCTCTAGGTTTTACTGGTTTTCCTATGGAAATGTTAATGTCTCGGTTCAAGGTGTTTAATAGCTCCACCTTGATTGGAATTAAACCCTCACTCTTTAACTGGGCTTTCACTTTGGCTTCGTCATTCGCTTCCATGGAGCCTTTTTTCTCTTTGCCCGTACGTGTAATCGCAAGATACGAATACTCTGCCACTTAACTTTCCTCCCCTAGTACAATTTTCTTTCTAATGTTGCAGCATCTTGTGCAAATTGAATTGCATGCTCTGCATTAATTTTCCGTTTCAGGTAGAGATCATAGATTGCATCATCCATTGTCTGCATCCCAAACTTCTTGTTGGTTTGAATTGCTGAGTCAATCTGGTGGGTTTTCGCTTCTCGAATTAAGTTTTTAATCGAAGTGCTTGCATGAAGTACTTCAAATGCTGCAACCCTGGTTCGATTATCCTGCGTTGGTATCAGTTGTTGTGATATAATTGCTTCCAATACAGAAGCTAACTGAATTCGTATTTGCTGTTGTTGATGAGGTGGAAATACATCAATAATACGATCAATGGTGTTCGCTGCTCCTGTGGTATGTAAAGTCGAGAATACAAGATGTCCTGTCTCCGCTGCTGTGATTGCAATCGATATGGTGTCCAGATCTCGCATCTCACCAACCAAGATAACGTCCGGATCTTCTCGAAGTGCTGCACGTAAAGCATGAGAGTAGCTTGTGGTATCAAGTCCAATCTCTCTTTGATTCACGACTGCCCTTTTATGATTATGAAGGTATTCAATTGGGTCTTCTAATGTAATGATATGTGTATTGAAATTACTATTGATTATGTCAATCAAAGAAGCTAAGGTGGTAGATTTACCACTGCCAGTTGGTCCTGTAACTAAGACTAAACCGCGTTTCTTCTCTGTCAATTCAATCACTGATTTGGGGATTCCTAGTTCATAGGCATCCGGTATCACAGTGCCTACCAATCGAATTACGATGGCATGAGAACCACGTTGCCGAAATAGATTCACACGGTAACGTCCCAATCCAGGAATTGCATAAGCAAAATCAGCTTCTCCCTTTTCCTCAAATGTCGCCTTGATACGTTCTGTCAGTAGTGGCTGAACCATAAGTTCCACATCTGCTGGAACTAACCTTGGATAATCCAAATCCACTAATTCACCGTTGATTCGTATCTTTGGTGGAATCCCTACTGTAATATGTAAATCCGAGGCTCCTCGTTCCTTGGATATTTGAAGCAGTTCATCAACTGTAACCATGCTAAGTACCCTCCATTTATATTCCTTCTTCTTCATTGGAGTATGCAATACGTCGCATCTCATCTATAGAAGTAATCCCTTGAAGCACAAGAGCCCTAGCACTGTTTTTTAATGTATTCATACCTTCAAGTAAGGCTTGGTTTTGAATCTCTTCTGCATTGCCACCACGGCTGATAATAGACTTTAATTTATTCGTAACTACCATGATTTCATAAACTCCAATGCGTCCCATATAGCCTGTTTCATTACAGATCGGACAGCCCTTTGGTTCATAAACTAGACTCTCTTGCTTAGGATCTAAGTCTAAAAATTGATAATCAATGTCTAGTAAGCTTCGAACTTGTTTACAAGAACAAAGTCGTCGCACCAAACGCTGTGCGATTACACCTACCACAGAATCTGCAATCAGATAAGATTCAACCCCCATATCAGCAAGACGGGTAATCGAGCTAGCCGCACTATTGGTGTGTAGGGTACTAACTACCAAATGGCCTGTAATTGAAGCTGTCACAGCAATACTTGCAGTTTCTGTATCACGAATCTCACCAATCATAATAATATCAGGATCTTGTCGTAAGATGGATCGAAGAGCAGAAGCAAAGGTTAAGTCCGCCTTAGGATTCACTTGCACCTGGTTGATTCCATCTACATTGGCTTCCACTGGATCTTCTACGGTTACTATATTAACATCAGCTTTGTTTAACTCACTTAATGCAGTATAGAGTGTGGTTGATTTACCAGAACCAGTAGGTCCAGTGACTAAGATAATCCCATGTGGATTACTTAGTAAGCGATCAAATTTCTTCATCTCATTATCAGAAAACCCAAGTAATTTCTTGTCGCGGGTTAAGGTTGTCTTTGCCGTCAAACGCATAACGACTTTCTCACCGAACACTGTCGGGAGTAAGGATACACGAATGTCGTACTCCATCCCCTTAACCTGCTGGGTAATGCGTCCATCCTGAGGCTTTCTTTTCTCTGATATATCCATTCCGCCAATTATTTTTATACGGGCAATTAAAGCAGATAACATATTCAAAGGATACATACCTGCTTCAATCAAAGTCCCATCCACACGATAGCGGATTCTAATTTTCGTTTCAAGTGGTTCAATATGTATATCACTGGCACGCTGCACTACAGCCTGCTCAATGATTGTTTTAACTAAGATAACTATCGGTGCATTATTCACCGATGTATCTTCCATAACTTCTTCCTCTTTCAAGTGATTTTCACGTTCGCGAGAAAACTTCTCTGCAACAGCTTGAGCTTCTTTATTCCCATAGTAGCGATCGATAGCATTTAGGATATCGTTACTGGTAGCAATCACTGGAACAATTGGAGTATTGGTTACAATTGCCAAGTCATCAATTGCAATGATATCCATTGGATTCTCCATTGCAACTCGAAGATGAGTACCATTTCCCTTTTCAAACTCAAAGGGCATCATGACATATTTTTTAAGTATTGCAGAATCTGGAATCAACCGAAGTACACTCTCGCAAACTCTTATAGCGGAGAGATTTACAAAGTCAAGTCCTAACTGCTTTTGAAGCGCATTCGCAATTTCAGCTTCACTGGTAAAACCTAGTTCAACTAGTAAGGCCCCAAGCTTCTTTTTCTCCGTCTTTTGACGTTCCAAAGCTTTCTTTAGCTGTTCCTCTGTAATAATATTCTGGTCAATCAGTAAATCCCCAAGACGTTTCTTACGACGCAAGAAACCATCTACATCTTCCCTTCGTATAGACGAAATCATTGACATACCCCATTTAATTCATTCTTCTCCAATTTACCTTTATATTAACATATTTTACCATGCCTACTGGAAAAATCAAGCATTTTTTGCATAATTCTTAATTTTTCATTAATTTTTGATAAGAAAACTAATTTTCCAGTAATTATATATCTTTTTCTACTTTATTCTACTTTAATGAATCCAACTTTTTCTTTCGCGCACGTAAGATCACATTCCTGATTTCCTTGGCTTTTTCCTTGTCCATAGGCTCAACACCCTTTAATGGATACTCTAGATTCATTTTCTCATACTTATTGATTCCCATAACATGATATGGTAACACATCCAACGCTTTTAGTGAGCTAAGTTCCGCTAAGAACTCTCCCAGTTTTTCTAGATCTTCTGTCTCGTCCGTCAGCCCAGGAACTGCTACAAAGCGAATCCAAAGCTCAACTCCAAGTTTACTAATAAACTTGGCAAACTCTAAGATTCTTTCATTGGTAAATCCAGTTAAACTCTTATGCTTTATTGCATCGATTTGCTTAATATCCAGCATAACCAAGTCCGTACTGTTTAATAAACGTACATATTTCTCATTCTGTGCTTCATTATATGTGATTCCTGATGTATCCAGGCAGGTGTGGATTCCCTTCTTTTTTGCTGCTTCAAATAATTCGGTTACAAAGTCTATCTGCACCAATGGTTCTCCACCAGTAACTGTAATGCCTCCACCTTTTAAAAATGCTTTATAGGAATCATACTCTTTTAATATTTCTTCTACGCTACGTAATGTTCCAGCATTGATCTCCCAGGAATCTGGGTTGTGGCAATACGCACATCTCATTGGGCATCCTTGCATAAAAACAACAAAGCGTATCCCAGGTCCATCTACGGTACCAAATGATTCTATTGAGTGTATTCTACCTTCCATAATTTTCTCCAATCTATAATTGTGATATGAACTTGTTAATATTGACAAATACTTATGCAAGTGGCTTTATTATCCCTTGGTCATCAGACCTTATTCTTTTTTATTCCATAATTTTAGTAAGGCAAAAGAATCGTTGCAATTTTGCATGATTTTTTAATGATTTTCATCAATTTATGAGATAAATATAGCAATATTATCGTCTTTTGTCAATATTCCTCATCATATTTAGATAAATCTAGAAATTGTCTCATTTCATACTCAATTCTATGTTAATCCTTCTTTGTATGTTACCATCTTATGGCTGAAAAAAAACTTACAATCAACAAGGAGATTCCTTATTGATTGTAAGTTAAAAGTTATTTTATCAATACAAATTACATTCCTTCATGGAAAGTTCTAGAGATTACATCATCCTGCTGTTCTTTTGTTAACTTACTAAAGTTTACTGCATAACCAGATACACGTACTGTTAACTGTGGATATTTCTCTGGATGAGCCTGAGCATCTAATAAAGTTTCTTTTGTAAATACGTTAACGTTAAGGTGATGACCTCCGTTTTCTACATAACCATCTAATAAGGATACAAGATTATCTACTTGTTGATTTGACATAATGAATTCTCCTTTCTTTCTCTAGCAGTAAAATATAAATATAGGTTTATTTTTAAGACTCGAATGAAATAACATTTTATTACTTAAATTTCATCTTCATCGTCGATATCTTTATGAAGTGTTGGCACGGAACATGCTGATTGAGAATTACAACAATCTACACTCAAAGCATTCGCAACCTGTTCTTGACCATCTACATCTTCTACAGTGATATTGATATGACCACCGCCTCGTTCTGCAAATGCATCCAACATATCAACAATTTGATTGATTCTCTCTTGCTCTGTCATAATGCCTCCTTCTATTATTATTGTTTAATACTCTTTGAATCAATCATCTGCCTTGCGATCGAAATCATCAATATCAAGATCACCTACAAATAATTGATTATCCTTACCAAGTGCTCCTGGGATAATAGAGAAGGTATTTGAGATACCGTCCTGAGCATCACGGAATGGTAATTTAGCAACGGAAGCTAAGGAAGCTACCGCACCATGAGTATCTCTACGATGCATTGGGTTAGCACCTGGTGCTAAAGGTTCACCCTTCTTACGACCATCTGGTGTATTACCTGTCTTCTTACCATATACTACGTTGGAAGTAATTGTAAGGATGGACATAGTTGGGTATCCATCACGGTATGTGTGGTGTTTACGAATCATATTCATGAAATCATGTACTAATTGAACTGCAATATCATCAACACGATCATCGTTGTTACCATACTTAGGATAATCACCTTCTACTTCATAATCTGTTACAATTCCGTTTTCGTCACGAACAGGCTTAACCTTAGCATACTTAATTGCACTTAAAGAGTCTGCTACAACGGATAATCCTGCGATACCTGTTGCAAAGTAACGTTTAACATCACGATCATGTAATGCCATCTGAAGTTTTTCGTAGCTGTATTTATCATGCATGTAATGGATAACATTAAGTGTATTAACATAAAGTTCTGCTAACCATTCCATCATGTCCTTGAATTTGCTCATAACATCATCGTAATCAAGGTATTCACCATCGACTGGGCGATACTTTGGACCGATTTGCATCTTTAGCACTTCATCTACACCACCATTGATTGCGTAAAGAAGACACTTAGCAAGATTAGCACGCGCTCCGAAGAACTGCATTTCTTTACCAACTCTCATGGAAGATACACAACAAGCAATTGCATAATCATCACCATGAGTAGGTCTCATTATATCATCATTTTCATACTGAATGGAGGAAGACTTAATCGACATCTTAGCACAATATTTTTTGAAGTTGATAGGTAAACGAGTAGACCATAATACTGTTAAGTTTGGTTCTGGAGCTGTTCCTAATGTATCAAGGGTATGAAGATATCTGAAGGATGTCTTAGTTACCATATGACGGCCATCAGTACCAACACCTGCGATTGATTCTGTAACCCAAGTAGGATCTCCAGAGAATAAAGAATTATATTCAGGTGTTCTAGCAAATTTTACAAGACGTAACTTCATTACAAAGTGGTCAATGTATTCCTGAGCCTGCTCTTCTGTAATAAGTCCCTTCTTTAAATCTCTTTCAATATAGATATCAAGGAAAGTAGAAGTACGTCCAAGACTCATCGCAGCACCGTTTTGCTCTTTTACTGCTGCAAGATAACCAAGGTACAACCATTGAATTGCTTCTTTTGCATTCTTAGCTGGCTTAGAAATATCAAATCCGTAGATTTCACCAAGCTTCTTAAGGTCGCCTAACGCACGAATCTGTTCAGCAAGTTCTTCACGAAGACGAATATTCTTACTAGTCATACGTTTTAAAGAAGTTGATAACTGTTCCTTCTTATCTTCTATTAATAAATCAGTACCATATAAAGCAACACGACGATAATCACCAATGATACGTCCTCTTCCGTAAGCATCAGGAAGACCTGTAATAATTGCTGATTTTCTAGCTAATCTCATTTCATCAGTATAAGCATCAAAAACACCTTGATTATGAGTTTTACGGTATTCGGTAAAGATACGAGAAACTTCAGGATCTACCTCATATCCATTCTCATGGCAAGCACTTTCTGCCATTCTAATTCCACCAAATACATGCATGGAACGTTTGAATGGTTTATCGGTTTGGAAACCAACGATTTGTTCCAAATCTTTATTTAAATATCCAGGTCCATGAGAAGTTATCGTAGATACGATGTGAGTATCCATATCAAGAACTCCGCCCTTCTCCTTCTCCTGTTTTGTTAAGTCCATTACCTGAGCCCATAACTGCTTAGTGGCTTCTGTTGCTTCTGCTAAAAACGCTTCATCCCCATCATACATGGCATAGTTTGCTTGGATAAAGTCGCGTACATTAACACTACTGCACCATCTACCCTCAGCAAACCCTTCCCATTCATTATGAATTGTCGTAGTCATAATTATGCCTCCAGTCTTTCTGTTCAATAACTTTAAATTTTAAAGTCCTCAATTCTTTAAAATTTAATCCATTCAGTTTAAAAATCTTTTCATTCTCAAACTATTTCTCAAATCGTTGATAGATTGTCAATAATATGACAAAATACCATAGCCTTATAGAAATTTAATTCCTACTAGCTTGTAGTATATTATATATAATAATCATTACTAATTCAATCAGTAAATAATAGAAAATATACATGAAAAATTAACTTTCATTATGACATTATACCAAAAATGTATAAATTATCATTTCTATGCCCTCTTCATACTTTTTCTTCTTATTTAAAGAGTTTTTAACATGAGCCTCTCACTCATGCATTGTTTTAATCGCTCTTTCATGTTATAATACTTTAGTCAATGACACAGGAAATCGTAAGTTTTTCCTATGAAAGGTCGAAAAAAGATGGGACGATAGAT
>JAEYWQ010000176.1 GCA_023428885.1 Bacillota bacterium | reverse complement strand
CATGGATAGATCCCCTTAATCTCACTTTCAAGATTTTCATCACGAGTCAAACGAATTGGGGAGGAAGTTCTCATCTCAGAACCAGAGAGAATGGCATCGTCGTCTGCAAATCCTGGAATCATCTTATCAAATGCCTGTATGCCTTCAATCAAAGTATCACAAATTTCCTCAGGTAGACAAGATCGTAGGTTGGCAAGTTGATATTCTCCTTTGAGATTTGGTGTAATATGACCTATTTTAACACTCTCCTGATTACTTAACAAGTCTTGGAATCGTTGTATTGGAACTTTACCTTTTCCAAGCTGATAACATAACCCTTCATAATAACGTTGGAATTCCATTCCGCTTAAGGCATTGTCATTAGCACCTGGAATCTTTAAGAAGTCTTTCTCTCCAACGGTTACTATGATTGCACTATTGGAATTCTCACCAGCTCGGTCAGAATAACTCATTCCATTCACAACTAATCTCCCCTCTTCTGAGGATGAATTCACCACGTAACCACCGGGGCACATACAGAAGGAATAGACTGATCTACCATTGCTAGCTTGGTAAGTAACCTTATAATCAGCGGTTGGAAGCTTTACATAGTCATCACCATATTGGTTTTTACTTATCATCTCCTGCTTATGTTCGATACGAACACCAACAGCGAATGCTTTGCGCTCCATTGGTAATCCTTTCTCATAAAGCATCTGAAAGGTATCTCTGGCACTATGACCGATTGCCAGAATCAAGTTGTCGCAAGATACTGTCCTCCTAAGCTCTTCCTTCGAATGATCTGTATTAACCAGAACAATGCCAGTAACCTGACCTTGATTGATGATAATCTCGTCAAGCTTGGTGTTAAACAGGACTTCTCCGCCATGAGCAATGATATCTTCACGAAGTCGTCTTACCACCTCACGTAGCATGTCGGTTCCAATATGAGGTTTGTTCAGATATCGTATCTCTTCTTTCGCACCGTGTTCTACGAAGATTTCTAGAACTTTTTTAATCCTACCATAAGTATCTTTTACCATGGTATTCAGTTTCCCATCAGAAAACGTTCCTGCACCACCTTCACCGAATTGAACATTAGAGTTCAGCTTTAGTTCATTGGTCTCCCAAAAACGCTCTACCGTTTTTACACGATCCTCTACTGCTTCACCACGCTCGATTAGAAGGGGGCGAAATCCATGCACAGCCAACATATAGGCACAGAACAGGCCTGCAGGACCACTCCCAACCACAACGGGTCGTTCCTTCATAGCTTGCATTCCCGTTAATTTCATTTGATATTCTACTTCAGTAGTTTTGGTTACATTAGGGTTCTTAAGCCTGGTAAGTAACTTATCTTCTGCCTCAACTCTTACATCAACTGCATAGATATATCGGATCTCTGATTTTTTTCTGGCATCGATTGATTTCTTTACAATCTCCAAGCTTTTAATCTTCTCTGCTGGAAGTTTGATTGCTTTTCCTGCTGCTGCATAGATATCCTTTATTGTATGCTCTACTGGAAGTTTCATCTGATTTATTCTAATCATTACTGTCCTCACTCTTTCGTTCTAACTATTACATAAGATTAGGTATTACTCCTAACTATATCCTAGCTTACAGATTTTCCTGCTAAAACACCACTACTCCAAGCCCATTGCAGATTGTAACCACCACAGGTTCCATCCACATCGAGTAGCTCGCCTGTAAAGTAAAGTCCTGTGATCAACTTTGATTCTAACGTTTGTGGATTGATTTCTGACAAATTCACACCCCCAGCGCTAACCTGAGCTTGATCAAATCCATTACTTCCATTGATGGTCATTGGAAAGTTCTTTAGTAGTTGGCTCAGAACTTTGATTTCTCTTTCCTTGATGTATTTACAAGTTTGTTCTGGGGCTAGTTTTGCCTCTCGGATCATTAAGTATGCTAATTTATGATTCATTAATCCAAGGAACGATTCTTCTACCGTTCTTTGAATATTATGTTCGTTACGTTCCTTTAACATAGCAGATAATTCTTGATTTGACAAGTTCGGAAAGAAATCCAGATATAAAGTTACTTTTTCTTTCTTTTCTAGAAATTCTACTGCAAATCGACTCATCTGTAGAATAGGAATGCCTGAGATCCCATAATCAGTGAATAAATACTCTCCCTGTTCACATGCTAGTTCTTGTGTCTTATACACTAATCGACCTTTTGCTTCACACCTCACGCCAGATACAATCTTCCCATACTTCTCCTCTGTCTTTAATTGGACTAAGGCAGGGAATGGTTTCACTATTTTGTGTCCAAACTGTTTTGCGAGAGCAAAACCGCTACCATCAGAGCCTTGCTTTGGAGCAGCGCATCCTCCAGTAGCCAGGATGAGGTTTGTGGATTGATATTGATTTGTTTCACTGCTTAATACAAAGATATCCTTCTGTTTTATCACTTTTATCACTTTCTCGGATAGAAAAACATTTACGCCCAAGTTTTTACATTCCATAGCTAAAACATCTGCCACCGATGCTGCCTGTTCGGAATAAGGGTAGACATATCCATTACGCACTTTCGGATATACACCAATAGACTGAAAAAAAGCAATGGTCTCTTGTTGGTCGAATTGACGCACGATGTCCATTGCAATTTTGGGGTCGCTTCCGCGATAGCATTCAATTTCTTGATAAAGATTGGTATAATTACATTTTCCATTCCCAGTAGCGAGAATCTTTTTTCCTAAACGTTCTTTTTGTTCAATAATAGCAACTTTTTTTCTACGCTTTGCTGCGTGAATTGCTGCCATCATCCCGGAAGCTCCCCCTCCAATTATGATTACATCATATTTTTTCATAGTTTATCTCCTATTTCTAGAATGAGTGCATGCATTCATTCTCAGAACGCAAATCTAATGTGAAAGTGTTTTCTTTCACTTTTTAACTCATAAGTAACTAACTTGAAAAGCTCTCAAGTAAAGAAAATAGCTCCTCTTCTGTCTTTATATAGATTCCATGCATTAACTCATGCCTATCTTTTTCTTCTAAATCAAGGACATTAATATTTGTTTCTTCATAAATCGTTGAAAGATCACTATAATAAATAACTACTTTTCCGTCATTTACAGCCACATAATAGCGGTAGGTTACAAG
>JAEYWQ010000119.1 GCA_023428885.1 Bacillota bacterium | reverse complement strand
TCTTAGTTGAAAGCCTTGAAATCATTCTAACCTTCAAAGGAAATATGCAGGTTGTTGCTAGGGCTTATGATGGAAAAAAAGCGTTAGAAAGATTAGCCAAGGTAACAGCTGATATTGCCTTAGTTGACTTGAATATGAAAGGAATGGGGGGAACAGAACTAATTCCCATCTTAAAGAGAAACTATCCTGAGATGAAGATTTTAGTGTTAACTACCTTCTATGATGATCATTATATCACTGCAGCAATATCCAATGGGGCAGATGGCTATCTATTAAAAGACAGCGAAGAAGAAAATCTCATCAGGGCGATCCATCAGATTATCTCGGGACAGAGTATCTTAGACAATAAAGTGATGAAGATTTTATCCCAAAGGCTTGTTAGCTCTAATCAAGTGGAAACTACAAAGATAAGTAATGACAAAAGCTTACCAAAAGATCTGACCCAAAGAGAATTAGAAGTTTGTGTCCTGATAGCAGAAGGCTATACCAATAGCAATATAGCAGAAAAGTTATACATATCCGAAGGTACCGTTAAGAACTACATGACTTCTATTTATGATAAATTTGATTTACGTGATCGAACCCAGTTAGCAATCTTATTAAAGAATATATTAAAGAAGTGACATTGCTCGCTTCTTTTTCATTTGAAAGGAAAATTTTCAGAATTTCCTTTCAAATGAAAAAGAACTGTCATCCGAGTAATACATGACTTCGGTCACTTGTTTCACGTTGAAAAGAATTATATGATACGAAAGGAAAGGGGGAGTAATGATGGGGAAATTAAAAGCATGCTGCTACTTAAAAAATAATAAAAAGCGAGCAGCCATCTTGGTGATTAGCTTTGCTCTGTATTTTGCCTTGATATATGGTGTTCAATTCTTTATGGATCCAATGTTTTACACCGATAAGTCAATCTATCTTGGTAATGCGAAACTGATGCAGAGATGCCACATAAACATGGCAGGTAAGCTTCCGTTAAATGAAGAATTGTGGAATGAGGATTCGATGGCAACGGATGAGGAGAAGATTCAGGAACTAAACCGTGCTATTGGAGATTTTGCCAAGGAACTTGCTAATGATGAGCGAATCGATCATGTTTTTCAGGGCTTTACTTATTATATACAGATTCAAACCTTAACTGGTCCTAGCCATTATAATATTCCTATGATAACAAAGGATGAGGCAAAACTTATGTGTGATTACCTTGGCTATCGACTAATCGAAGGTTCTTACCCTACGAATCCAGGGGATATTGTGATGGATCAGAATATGGCAAGAAATCAAGACCTTAGCGTGGGTGATAGGTTGGAGAATTCTACCAATCAAGTATGTGGTATTTTATCTGGAGATCATTATTTTGCGGTTGGAATATCGTTTGATGAAATGATCGTAAAACGCAATCTGTTCTTCCTAGATCAAGGAACTTTACCTGATTTAAAGCAATTCTTTCAGGAAAAAGATTGGGAGGCATCAGAGAAGGAGTCCTCACAGATTCAAATTCTTAGTGATTCTACGCACTCAAGAAAACTGTTGGAGGACATGAAAAAAGGATATGACCAACCGCTAACCATTATGGTTTATGCTATCACGGTTATTATGGGAGTTACCTTGTATTTTGTTTATCAGCTTCATGTCAGAGATCGTTATGAAGAGTGGTGCTTATATCGTTCCTTAGGATACTCACAGCGTGAGGTATTTGGTCTTGCATTACGAGAATATGGGCTCTGTACCCTAGCTAGTGGAATCTTAGCTCTCGTATTATTAATACTAATCTTTGGCATTGGGGGAAGTATGATGAGCAGCAAAGGTATCTTTTACCGTTTGTTGCTACCAGAAACTTGCAAGCAAATAATTGCGATCATTGTACTACTAACTGGTATCCTGCAGATACCTGTATTACGTGCAATGCAGCATATCACAACCATTGATGGAATTGAGGATGATATATAGGAGGGGTTTATGTTTGAAATAAAGAACTTAACATTAATTTATGATATGGATAAAGAAGAAAAGGTATATGCCATCAACGATGTTTCAATAACTCTTCCAGATCATGGTTTGATCGGAATCGTTGGCCCTTCGGGAAGTGGAAAATCATCGCTGATGTATTGCCTGTCAACGTTAAAACATGCAACCAGCGGAGAGATCTTATATAATGGGAAATCCTATTCGACCTTAAGCAAAAAAGAGATGGAGTATCTGCGTAGAGAGCAGTTTGGCTTTGTCTTCCAGAGACATTTCTTAATTGGATATATGACTGCCTTAGATAATGTGATTGTAGCTTCCAAAGTAGCAATAGATCTTGCTAGAAAAAAAGGACGAGAATTACTGTCAAATATGCGTATCAAAGCAAATGAGATGAATAAGCGGCCTAAGCAACTATCCGGAGGACAAAGGCAACGCTGTGCCATAGCTCGTGCTTTGATCAATGAACCGAATGTAATCTTTGCAGACGAACCAACGGCTTCCCTTGACCATGAAAATGCCTTTCATGTGATGACTCACTTGAAAAATTATGCGAAAGATCATTTGGTTATTGTTATTACCCATGATCCTTCCATTCTAAAGGATGCAGATCAGATTCTTGAGATATGGGATGGAGTCATTCGTTCGGATGAAAGGAGGGGGGAAGCGTGAATCCGTTTTCAAGCAGATATTTTATCAAGCAGAATTTCATTCGCGTGCTAACCATGATCCTTATGACTAGTATGATTGCCTTACTCTATGTAGGTGGTTTATATCTTTCCAATATAAGTGAAGAAGCTTATGCGGTTAAGAAAGAGCTAAAAGAGTTTGTTTGCATCCGTAGTACTTATGATGATACCAATGCAGAACAATTTTTGGAAATCACCAGACAGCTTTATGAAAATGATATGATTGAACTTTTCCCTGTGTATTTAAATTATTATTGTTTTAAGACCATGCTTGGATTTATCAATGGGGATGTTGCCTATGTATTTTCAAAAGAGAACTTTGCTAGGTTCAATGCCAAGATGCATCTGATTTCTGAAGATGTGGAACTTAAAGATAATACGATTCTATTATCGGAAAAGGAAGCGGCTTATCTGGATGTAAAGGATGGTGGGCTATTAGAACCCAACCGTTTGGAGGATTTAACTACCTATATTGGAACATATCCATTTCATGTAGTTACATTTCCACGAGATGCCTTTAGCGCTTACTTTATCTCAGAGGAAGCAGCATCAGCAGGAAACTACCTAATTACCTGGAAAGAAGAGAGTAAAAGAGCAGAGTTCTTTGAGCTGGTAGAAGAGTTTAAGCTTACATATGATAAATTATCTATTGCCACTTACCAGGATGGAGTCGATGCACTTTATGAGAATTTCTCTGTGAATAATGTTATATATTATAGCTTGATGGTCATCGTGGCCATTGTGTTTGCCATAACCACCAATGCAGTTTTTGTTGGCATCTATGATAAGAGAAAACATGAGTTTGCACTCTATCAAGGGCTTGGAATTCCTAAAAAAAGAATATATCAAAAAGTAGCAAGGGAAATTCTAGCTATTAACGGAATGGGAGTTCTCTTAGGTGCGGGAATTAGTTACCTTGTTATTCGTTTGTTAAATGAATTGTTATTTGCTAAGGATGGACTTTCTATGTGGTATTTCCACCCGATGGCATTCCTGGCTACGGTGGTTTGTGATCTGGCCATATTGATTCCTGGAATTGGGTTAAGAATTCACAAAATATCCAAAGATATTAAGGATGTGGATTTTTTATAAGTATTGCTATAAAGTCAAAGGATTTCATAGGGAAAGTAAAGATCAATTACCTGTGGGAGTAAACATGAGTTTATCATTGTTTACTCTTTCTTTATGTAGATCATAGAATGTGTTATAATCGATAGAATGTTGTAGTAAATATGTGTTTCAATAATTCGATGGAAGCATTAAACTATCTTAAAAAATCGTTTCATAGGGAAGGACAAAGATGAGATTAGATAAATATTTGGCAGAGGCATCCATAGGAACTAGGAAGGTTGTCCGAAACTATGTAAAAGTTGGAAAGGTGACTGTGAATAATCAAGTTGTTTTAGATCCAGCCACTGAGATTGATGATTTTGCTGATGTAATTGAATATCAAGGAGTCAGGATTGTGCATACTGGTAAGCTATATTATATGTTTCATAAACCTAGTGGATGTATCACTGCCAGACAGGACTTGACTAGTAAGACAGTTCTTGATTATTTTGATATAGAGCTAAGTAAAGGCTTATTTCCTGTTGGCAGATTAGACAAGGATACTGAAGGCTTACTGCTATTAACCAATGATGGAGAGTTTTGTCATAGATTAATGCATCCAGAGAAACATGTGGAAAAGACATACTTTTTCTGGGCCTATGGATCTTTGGAGAAAGAGGAAAAGGAACGTTTATTGACTGGAGTAGTGATTGGAGAAGACGAAGCTTTAGCGAAGGCTATGAGAATAGAAGTTAAAGAAGAAGGCAAGTTTATTGAGTTTCAGGATCGAATCAGAGTGATAAGCCCTAAGAGAATCAAGATAAATGCTAATCAACAGCAGGTGGTGTCAGGATGGATAACCATTGATGAAGGACGAAAGCACCAAGTAAAGAGAATGTTAAAGGCGGTTGGTTGTTATGTTACTTATTTGAAAAGAGTATCAATTGGTAACTTAGTGCTGGATGAAAGCTTATTACCAGGTCAATATAGAGAGTTGGCTGAGGAAGAGATTAAGGTTCTTTTTCAGAGGTGGAATGCATATGATGGATGGAATCCTCTATGATTTCAAAGAAGATGGAAATCGAAGATATCTGATGGGATGGGAAGTTTCTAAAATCAAAATAGACTATGATAGAGAGGAGGAGGGGGCATGGCTAAAAGCAAAAGGGGAAAGAATATCAAGAAAATTCCGAATTGGAGAGGAAGCTGTCCGAAATGTGATAGAACTGGTGTGAAGTTACTTTGGGATAGTATCGTGGATAGTAAGAAAATTAAGGTCTGTAAGATATGTGGAAATAAATAAGCATACTGAAACGTGCATGAAAAGCAGTTGCAAGTTATGTGATATCAATTAGATCAGCTTAATGATGACATGAGAAATGATAAATGAGTAAGAGAATATATAAGGCATATGAAAGCTAGTGTAATATACTAGCTTTTATATGCCTTTTTCCTTGCCTGAGTTTTAGAAAAAAATATCTGCCTTAATAACATGAACCAAAGGTACTATAAAATGGAGAGCTGTTTATTTATTCTTCTCAAACGCAACCAATCCAGCACATTGTCTAGCTTGCCCAAACCACATACATTTGGAGCAATAGTAGCATCTTCCTGGATCTTTGCCTTCTGTTACATCCTTTGCCCAATTTGGGTTAATCAATGCACCTTTACCGATATCCACCATATCTACCTGAGTAGCTTCTAACACCTTCTCAGCAATTTCAGCAGATGTTATCTTATGTACTGCAAATACAGGGGCGGATACCACTTCTTTGATCTTAGCTGCAGCATATACAGCTTGGGAATAAGGAAAGTCTTCATTCACTTGAATATCTTGTTCAGAGGAGAATCCATAAGAGATATCTAAGAAGTCGATACCATGTTGATCGAAGATCTTCGCATATTCTAAAGCAGCAGGAAGGTCAGGCTCAAAACCACCCAAACGGATACCAAGAAGAAAACTACCTGGAGTAATGGCACGTATTCCATCTAAGATCTCAAGTACGAATTTCTCTGGATGAAGTCCATATTCATCAACTCGTTTATTAATTCGCCTGTTTAAAACCTGGCTAATGAGATAGCCGTGGCATCCATGTAATTCTATTCCGTCATATCCTGCCTGGTAAGCTCTTCTTGCCGCTTGAATAAAATCATTTTGTATCGATTTGATATCTTCTAACGTCATCTCACGTGCCACCACGTGACGGCCGAACCTTTCGAATTCATATGGGCTTGGACATAGAGGGGTGTCAACAATACCATTCACACCTGCGTGATGAATTTGAATTATAATTTTACAATCTTCTGCATGTACTGCGTCAACTATACTCTTTAAGCCTTCAATGTGATGGTCATTCCATATTCCAAGCTGGAATTTGGATAACCTACCATCAGGATTTATACAAGTTGCTTCTTGAATGATGAGTCCAGCTCCACCTTTAGCTAATGCTAGGTAATGTTCAATGGTTTCAGCTTTCACATAGCTGTCCTCTGATGTTTTTACTACCATTGGTGGAATACAGATACGGTTTTTTATGGTGAGATTTTTAATCGTTAGTTGAGAGAATAATTTATTCAATGTTGCA
>JAEYWQ010000046.1 GCA_023428885.1 Bacillota bacterium | reverse complement strand
TGGGCGCTTGATGTGTCTACCGAGGCTGCGACCAACCTGAATTTCCAACTGATGGCCACGGATGTTGAGCGCGGCACAAACAGCTTTGGCACGGCGACCAGCCTTGAGGAATACGTTGCTGCTACTGGCGTTGAGGAAGGCCGCTTGTACGACGTGCGCGTCAGAGCACTCAACCCCGCCACGGGCAAGACAAGCGCGTGGTCAACGCCCATCCGCCATGCCGTCATTGGCCGCACTACCCCGCCGCCGCCACCTGACGCGGTCAATCTGGACGGCTACACCCTGCGCATCACGCAGAGCAATCGCCCGCTCGACGTTGTGGGGCATGTTGTGACGATGGCTTTTGACGAAACGGACACCATCGAAATGGGGCGCACTCTTACAGACCCGTACACAACTACAGGTACATTTGACCTCACCCCGTGGGCCGGACGTGCACGCCGTGTGTTTGTACAGACCGTGGACGAATTGGGGTTGCTGTCTCGTGCCGTGAGCGTGGTTATCGATCTAGGCGATATTATCCCTGACAATGTCCTGTTTGAATACTCTGAACGGGATAAGTCGTGGTCTGGCGTGACCGTTGGCGGACATGTCTCATCAGATCATCTGTTTGCGGACAGCAACACATTGGCGTGGGCAGCAGATGCCGAGGCTGCGAGTTGGAGTGCTGACCCGACCTATCCGGCGTGGACGAACGGTGATGGCGTCCAGATGTCGTACACATGGCAACAGACCTTCCCGCGTGAGTATGCTGGCGGGCGCGTGCTGGTTGAGCCTGTCACATTGGCAGGCAAACTCCTCGCCATAGATCATCGTATCTATAATGAGCAGCCAGCGTGGGGCGCATCCCTCGAAGATCAGGCATGGAGTGCCGTCCCCTCTGAACCAGCATGGGTTGAGCCAACCCCTACACCGTGGAGCGCATTGCCGGACAACTATACCACGCACGGGCGCGAGACTCAGGACTTCCGCGTCACATACACCTCTGGCGAAGTCGCAAATGTGGCAGACATCATTACTTCTATTGATGTCCCCGACAAAGAAATGCCTCCCATCGAAGATATCAATATCGCGCCAGATGGCTCTACGCGCATCCCCATTCCGTCAGGTTATTTTCGCGCGATCACAAACGTGCAGATTACATTGCAGTACCGGGAAGGACAGGACGCAACTACAGCGATGTACATCCCCGGCTCAGAAGAAATGGGCGAAAATGGATATTTGGAACTTGGCCCCTATATTGTGGCCTTAGACATCAACAGGCAGGGCACGGGCGGTAATGGCGACGTGCGTGTGAAGGGATACTAGGAGGACTTATGGGATTTACAGACCCGAATTATTGGAAACAATCTCCCCCGCCCCAAACAGGGGATATGAACAATGAGCGCTATCTGAATCAAAAGGCCGTTCTTGAACTGCCCGGCGCACAGGCACCACAAGAATTAACCATCGCAGATGGCAGAGTCAGCCCGACGCGGGCCGCTATCATTGTGGATACTGAGGGCGGCGGCGCGGCTGATGACTTGGATATTATCAATACGGTAGTTGGCAGCAGTACTGAAACCCTCCATAACGGTATGCTCATTACCCTGCGTGCCAAAGACCCCGCACGAGCCATCACGATCAAAAACAGCGTGTCACCCAATGGCATTAATACGGCTGACGGCAATGACATTGTGCTGTCGCCTGATTGGGAACTTACGCTTCGGCTCGTCGGTGGGCGATGGTACGAGGTGCGGGGGCGCAGTAGTGCGCAGGCTGATGCAGCGCAAAACGCGGCGGATGATGCCATTTTAGCGGCGGCACAAGCGCAAGATACAGCAGATGCCGCGAAGGCTATCACGGATAAAGTCACCCCCACCCCCACGGCCAACGGCGTTCCGCAAGCTGATGGTGATGGGAAATTGGATGGGTGGGTGTCACTGGCTGGTAAGGCGAATAACGACTTGTCGAACCTTGAACCTGCTGCGGAAGATGTAATTCGGGCTGCAACAAAAGTGACACTGCTCGGCACCCGAACAACAACTGGAGCATGGACGCTTACTGATTGCGAAATAGGTAGGATGATTCACATAATCGCAGATCGTAATGGAGTTGCAAACTCTGAAAGAGCCGCTATCTCCATTTCTGATACTGCTGCGGCTAGGGGACTTTTTGGAAGCGCCGCGAATCCTTGGTCTATCGGCCAAGACACGACTAATTTCTCGACTGGAGATAGCTGTGCATTCGAGCCGAAAGCGTCATCTGTAACCATCAACGTGGGCTATATAAGCGGAATCACATTGTACGCAGTGCAATAAGCGAGTAAAAACATATGTATATACTGAAAAAAGAAAAAACCGTTATCAATGTTGATTCGGAGCCTGACTTTAACAAGCATCTTGAAACTGGATGGTCACTTCTCTCCCCTGAGCAGATCGCCGCTGCTGGCATGCTCGGCTATGAGCATCTTGTCAGCCCTGCAAACACCGTCGTGAACGAGGACGGCAGCATCACATTTACACCGCCGAAACCGCCGAGCGCTGACGAGCTTTTCACCCGTCTACGCTCAGAACGCGATACACGTATCAATTCTGTTCTCTGGATGCGTGAACGACACGCAGACGAACTGGAGCTTGGTGCGGAACCCACGCTCACTCCGGAGCAATACACAGAACTGCTGACCTACATTCAGACCATGCGCGATCTCCCTACACAACCCGGCGCACCGTGGGACGGCGGCGGCGAACTGACGCCGTGGCCGGAGATGCCGACCGTGGGGTAAGGCGACAAATTGAGGGCCGCTCAGAAATGGGCGGCTTTTTCGTGGTGAGGGAAGAGATGCCCAGAACCGGGC
>JAEYWQ010000043.1 GCA_023428885.1 Bacillota bacterium | reverse complement strand
ATACCGGGCTTGCAACTGCTAATACCTTGGCAGCAGTAAGAAATGGTGCTAATAAAGTTGAATGTACCATGAATGGAATCGGTGAGCGAGCAGGTAACACGTCCCTGGAAGAAGTCATTATGGGGATCAAATTGCACGAAGAATATTATAATGGTCACACCACCGTGGATACAAAGAAAATCTATGAAAGCTCCCGATTAGTCAGTGCTACCATGGGATTAGATGTTCAGGTTAATAAAGCGATCACTGGGGAGAATGCCTTTGCACATTCTTCTGGAATTCATCAGGATGGCTTATTAAAATCAAAGGATGTCTATGAGATTATGGACCCAGAAACGGTTGGTGCTCCTCCTATGGAAATCGTATTAACAGCTAGATCTGGAAGACACGCATTTATGCATGTTACAAAGAAATTGGGCTTTGAAATCGCAAAAGAAGATGTTCCAACTATTTATCAAGAGTTCTTAGCTATGGCGGATCGTAAAAAAGAAATCTACGATAATGATATCTTAACTTTATTAAAGAACCATCCAGCCGCTATTAGTGAGACCACCAAGGAGCTTTGGCAGTTAGCAGATTACCAGATGACAGTGACTAGCAGTTTACCATCTGCCACCGTGAGGTTAGTGAAGGGAGATATAGAGCTAGTAACCAGTTGCACAGGTTCAGGTGTGATTGATGCTTTATACAGCGCGATTATGGCAGCTGTACAGTATCCTGTTGTGTTAATAGAATATCGTATTAATAACTTAAGCAGAGGAAAAGGTAGTATGGGAAAGGTTGTAACCCAGATCCAGTATGGGGAGAAGATTTACCATGGGAAAGCGATTGAAGTTGATGTAATGAAAGCGAGTGCACTTGCATTTATCAATGCGATTAATAAAATTGTATTGGAAAAGGATATCTAGTATTACGGATAAGGCGAGTTTACTGTAATTTATTAGCTCATTCTTGGTGAAAATTGCACATGAAAGAATAAAGTATCATAAAAAAATTAATTCTAATAACGAAAATACACATTCACATCTTGTTAGATTCCATAGAAATATGTTAATATGTAACTATTGGGTTGACTTACGTAAAGTAGAACCGCCACTGGCAATGATATTACCAGTATAGTACAAAATAGACGGAATTAATAACATAAAGGAGAATTCGTTATGAAAATCACAGAAATTGCAAAAGACACGTTTCAGCTATCAGTCAACGTGGATAATATATTATTTGAAGGTCTATGGGAAATCCCCAATGGAGTTTCTTTAAACTCTTATATTATCCGTGGAGATAAGACTGCGATTGTTGATGGTGTCTGTGGCTGGGATGGTGTTCCAGAAAGCTTATTACAACTCTTATCCCAATTAGAGGTTGAGGTAAGCTCTGTTGAATATCTTGTTGTTAATCATACAGAACCAGATCATTCAGGCTGGATTGAAGCGTTCAGAAAGATTAACCCAGATGCTACGATTATTTGCAGTAAGAAGGCAAAGGAATTATTGAATGGTTTCTTTGGTGAGGTGGATAATATTACAGTAGTGAAAGAAGGAGATAGTCTTGATTTGGGAAAAGGTCATGTCCTACAATTTGCAGATATTCCAAATGTTCACTGGCCAGATACGATTGCTACCTTTGATACCTTAACAGGTGTACTATATTCCTGTGATGCCTATGGATCATTTGGTATGACTGATGCGACTTTTGCCGAGGAATTAACGGAAGAGGAATTAAACAATTATGAACATGATACCATAAGATACTATTCCAATATTGTTGCTACCTTCTCTGCACAGGTGAAAAGAGCTGTTGCAAAATGCGAAAATCTACCAATTAAACTAATTGCACCAGGACATGGCTTATGTTGGAGAGAGCCAGCTAAGATCATGAAAGCTTATTCTGATTACGCTGATTATCAAAAAGGACCAGCACGTAAAGAAATCACCTTAATCTGGGGATCCATGTATGGAATGACAGAAAAAGCAGTAAAACATGTAGTTAATCTACTTGAAAAAGAAGATATTAAGGTTCACATTCATAATGTTCCTAATGATTCCTGGGGAACGGTATTAACATCAGCATGGACTTCCAGCGCAATCATCCTTGCAATGCCAACTTATGAGTTTAAGATGTTCCCACCTATGGCAGCTGTTTTAGAAGAATTAGGTAAGAAGAAGGTAAATAATCGAAAGGCATTTCGTTTTGGCTCTTATGGATGGTCTGGTGGAGCACAAAAAGAGCTTGATGAGATTATGACAAAACTATCAATGAATTGGGACTTTATTGAACCTGTTGAGTTTTTGGGATCACCAAAGGATTCTGATTTGCAATTAATTGAAGAACGTTTACATGAATTGACTAAATTTATTAAAGAATTATAAAAGTTATAAATAAGTAAAGATTTTTTTACCTGATTGTGATATAATTGGTAATGTAGTTATCATTACTTAAAAACGGTTCCGTACCCTCAGAGTAACATATGATCTATAGGATGTTATTGCATCCTACGATACTAATGCATACCATATGGGAACAACACATCATTATGTGCTGAATACCGGAAGACTAGATTTTGAGGTACAGAATAGTTACATTATTATTAATTTTAGGAGGTATATGATATGAAGAGTTATGAGTGCCCTTGTGGTTATGTTTATGATCCAGCGGTTGGTGATCCGGATAACGGAATTGCACCTGGAACACCATGGGAAGATGTACCTGAAGATTGGACTTGCCCAATTTGCGGATTAGACAAAGATTCTTTTAATGAATTATAAGAACTAAGGTATTTGCTAAAGAATAAGAAGTATTGTTTTTACACATACTCTTCTATGATTAGCAACTTGAATGTAACTTATTATAGGAGGATACAAAATGAATCAAGAACCAAAGTTTTTTATATGCAAACACTGTGGTAATGTAGTTACATTACTCCACGAATCTGGAGCTCCACTTAGCTGTTGTGGTGAAAAGATGACTCAGATTGTTCCTAATACAGTAGACGCAGCAGTAGAGAAACATATTCCTGCAGTTACAGTAGATGGTGATAAGGTATCTGTTGTTATTGGTAGTGTGGAACATCCAATGGTTCCTGAACACTTTATCCAATGGATCTGCCTTCAGACTGATAAAGGAATTCAGATTAAGTATCTTACTCCAGAGGATGAGCCAAAGGCAGTATTTAAATTAGCAGATGAATCATTAGTAGCTGTTTATGAATATTGTAATATTCATGGCTTATGGAAGAAAGAAATGTAATACATGTAGTAAGGAAAGATGTTACATCATAGTAACATCTTTTTTTATGTCCGTATGTTTTTGGTAAGGGTTAATTAGGAGTTATTATAGGGAAACCAATATAAAGAAGTCATAATATAATGTAATAAAGGGATGTCTGGGTTATTTAGCCCCGAATCCCTTTTTTATACATATCAAGTAAGGCAATTTGCTGACTCATCTTGTATTCCAATTCTGAAATCAAAAGACATGCCAAACAGATGATTTGCTCTTACATAAGTGGGGCAGTATACCATATTTTTAGCATTTTAAACCAAAAAAATAAATAAAATATGGAATTTCTTTATGAAAAACATCAAAAAAAGTTAAATTTTAAAGATTATGTCACAATTTCGACACATTTTTGTAGTATAATTGACACAGATCCATATCTAAAGACATAACTATCTATTGGACATAGAGATTGGGGATTTTAGTGGATACTCCGATTACAATAACATCGAAAAGAAGGGATAAACACATATGACACCATGGTTTCATAAACGCAAGTTACATATGGTTGCAATCATCACCGCATTTGGATTAGTTGTAGCTGTAATTGTACCAACGGAGCATAAAGGGGAGGCTGCCCAAACAACATCCTCATTAACATATGAAGTAAGCAAAGAACAGAATCATGTTTTATTAGACAGTACTTTATTTGCGAATTCCTTAATTGGAAACTTAACATTAAAGCAGGATGCAATGGCTGTTGCAGATAGCAGTGACGAAAATATTCAAGCGTTTGCTGCAAATAGCTTAAGATCAGATATAAACGCAGATACTCAAGATTCAGAAGTGGCCAATGAAGGACTTAGTGATATCTTTAGCCTTGCTCAGACAGATGAGCAAAGTGATGCAGTCGTAGAAGAAATAAAAGAAGAAGAAGTAAAAGTTGAGGAAACGAACGAAGCTGATGCCCAAAAGGAAGAAGAGCAAGATCCAGCACCTAAATTCTACTCGGTTGGTGCTAGACATAGTAGCGTGGCCGAGATTCAGGAGAGGTTAATGGACTTGGGGTTCATGGATTATGCAGAACCTACAGACTATTATGGAAATATTACAGCGGAATCCGTCATGTTATTTCAACGTCAAAATGACTTAAAACAAGATGGAATTATTGGACCAGAAACCAAGGCTTTATTACTTTCTGAAAATGCAAAGAAATATACAGCTAAGTTTGGAATGTCTGGTAATGATATCTCAAGAATCCAGACTCGTTTATATGAGATGGGTTACTTATCTTCAACTAAACAGATTACTGGAACTTTTGATGAAACAACCGAAAAAGCTGTAATTAAGATGCAATCAAACAATGATATCGCAGCTGACGGTAAGGTTGGATTGGTAACCGCAGAACTGATCTACAGCGGGGAAGCAAAGGCTAACCTTCTATCCTATGGCGATAAGAGTGAGATAATTCTTGAAAGCCAAAAACGTTTAAAAGAATTAGGTTACTTGACTACTACGCCGGATGGCTCTTATGGTAAAGATACCGAAGCAGCTGTGAAGCAGTTCCAATCTAGAAATGACTTAATCGTGGATGGTTTTCTTGGACCAACAACGCGAGATGTATTAAATAGTTCAGGCGCAGTTGTCAACGGATTAATGCTTGGTGATAGCGGTGATAACGTAAAAAGAGTACAGGAGTTATTAAGTAAATATGGCTATATCTCAGCTGATAATGCAACAGGATATTTTGGTGAAATCACTGAGGGTGCAGTAAAAGCATTCCAGAGAAATAATGGCTTAACAGCTGATGGAAATGTAGGTGTGAAGACTATGTCAAAACTAACAGGTTCTGATGTTGTTAAAGCTTCATCCTCTAATAATTCTAATTCAGGAAATAGCCAAAACTCAGGTTCCAATACTTCTGCAAACTCAAATTCTGGAAATGACAATTCATCAAATGAAAGTCAAGGAACCTCTGCTAGCGTTAGTGCATTACTTGACGTTGCACGTTCTAAGTTAGGAGC